>DASUZG010000314.1:0-9016 GCA_036376995.1 Azonexus sp.
GCTGGCGCCAGCGCAGGCGGCGCGCGCGGCGCGCGGCGTGGCGGCGCAGCGCGGCTTCGGTGCCGGCCGCCGGCCGCTCGCGGACCACATGGCGCGGCGTGACGACGATCGGGCAGAGCGCCGTCGGCCTGCCGTCGTCGACGCCCTGCCAGTACATGGCGACGCCGAAGAAACCGGCGGCGCCGTAGGTGACGATGTCCGGCGCGATTTCCTCGAGATGGCGGCGAGTGCCTTCCTCGCGGTCGTCCATGCAACAGATCACCTGCGCCGACGGCGCCACGGGCGGCGCGTGCCGCCGGCCGCGATTGGCGGCCAGCGCGGCGAACAGTTCTTCGCGGTAATGGCGCTCGTAGGCCAGCAGCCAGACCTGGCCACGCTGCGGCGGCGTCAAGGCATCCGCCGCTGCGAGCAGGCCGTCCACCTCGGCGGCAGTCAGGGCGGCCAGTTGCCCGGCCGGCAGCCCGAGCTGGCGGGCCAGCGCCGCCAGCCGGCCGGCCGCGCCAGTGGCCGGCCGCGCCGCGGCGGCGATGGCGTCGGCCAGTTCCAGCCACTGCACCTCGCTGACCGCCTGGCCGGCCGCCAGATAATGGGCGGCCCGGTGCAGCAGGGTTTCCGGCAGCATTGCGCGGCGCAGCGCGTCGCGGACGAAGAACTCGGCCGGATTGGCCAGATAGTGGACCTGCAGTTCGGCGAAGCTCGTCGGCCCGCCGGTCAGCCGGGCCATCAGGTCCTCGCACAAGAGGCGTTCGAGCAGCACGCGCACGGTCAGGTAATCGAGCATGGCCACTGGCGTGTCGTCACAATCGGGATGCCGGTCGCGCCACAGCACCATGCCCGACCAGCCGGGCAGCTCCAGGCTCAGGCGCTGCAGGTAGCCCGGCCACAGCCGCGCGTCGGGCGCCAGCCGCGGCAACTCCTCGAGCAGCACCGCCAGCGGATCGTCCACCAGGTGCAGGATCTCGTCGCGCACGTTGGGCAGTTCGTCCAGTTCCCAGAACAGGTCGAGTCCGGCGCTGGCCCGCCAGGCGGCGAAGAAGCCCAGCCCGCGCTGCGGATTGCGCCAGGCGGCGATGCCGAGATCGAGATGGGCGGCGAGATGGCGCTGCAGGATGCCGCGTACCGTTTCCAGCACGTCCTCGCCGCTCAGGTGTTCGAGCAGGCTGCGCAGCGTCCGCTGATGGCCGACCTCGGCGCACAACGTCTGCCAGCGGGCCGTCGCCACCTCCCGCCAGTCGCCGGCCGCGGCTAACGGCCGGGCCGCGCTCGCCATGCGTGCGGCGATGAGCCAGGGATCGCCGCCGGCCGGGCGTTCGCGTTCGCACCACGCGGCGTGTGCCGGACCGCCGCCGTCGTCGGCCGCCAGCAGGCTGGCCAGCACGATGTCGCGGCGACTGAAGCCGGGCAGCGGCTCGGCTTCCGGCGCTTCGAGGCCGAAGTCGTCGAGGGCGGCGAGCAGGTCGTCGCGGGTGATGCGGCCGGCAGCGTAACTGGCGCGAAAGCGCGCTTCCGGCCAGTAGGTCGCGGCCCCGGTCAGGTGCTGCGCCGCCGCCAGCGCCTCGGCGAAGGGCAAGTGCTGGAAGCCGTGCAGCGTGTTGTGATGGACGAAGTCGCGGATCGGCGCCTGCGCCGGCAGCACGTATTCGAGCTGCTCGATCCAGTGGGCCAAGCGTTCGCGCAGCGGCAGGTCGGCAGTCTCGTCCATCTCAGCTCCCGAACAGCCGGCCGACGGCCGTGACGCTGCCCTCGACCAGGCTCAGCAGCGGCGCCGGCCACAGGCCGAGCCCGAGGATGCTGGCGGCGAGGATGGCGGCGGCGGCCGCCTCGGTCCGCTTCATGTCGGCCAGCGCCATTTCCGGTCCGGGCAGGCACAGGCGGCCGACCACGCGCAGGCTGTAGGCGGCGCCGATCAGCATGCCGAGGCAGACGATCAGCACCCAGCCGCCCCAGCGGCCGAAACCGCCGATCAAGGCATGCAGCTCGCCGATGAAACCGGCGCTGCCCGGCAGGCCGATCGCCGCCAGCAGCGCGAAGCCGGCGAAGAAGGCGAAACGTGGCGCCCGCCCGAGCAGCGAGCCGTAGTCGGCCAGGTCGCGGCTGTGCGTGCGCTGGTAAAGGAGGCCGACGACCAGGAACAAGAGGCCGGCGGTCAGGCCGTGCGCCACCATCTGCACCACCGCGCCGGTCAGGCCGGTGACGTTGAGGCTGGCGATGCCGAGCAGCACGATGCCCATGTGCGAGATCGACGAATAGGCGACCATCGCCTTCAGATCCTGCTGGCGCCAGGCCAGGATGCCGCCGTAGAGCAGGCTGGCCAAGGCCAGCGCGGCCAGCCAGTCCTGCGTCGCGACGAGCGCCGCCGGCAGCGTCTCGGCGGCGCGGATCAGGCCGTAGGCGCCCATTTTCAGCAGCACGCCGGAGAGCAGGATGGACACCGGGCTCGGCGCCTCAACGTGGGCCAGCGGCAGCCAGCCGTGCAGCGGCACGACCGGCATCTTGACGGCGAAACCGAGGAACAGGCCGGCGAAGATCAGCAGTTGCGTGTTGGCCGGCAGGCCCTGGCCGCCCAATGCCATGTCGGCCATGGCGAAGCTGTGGCCGGGCGCCGCGTCGTACAGGAACAGCAGGGCGACCAGCATGAACACCGAACCGCCCAGCGTGTACAGGAAGAAGTTGAGCGCCGCCCGCTGCCGGTTCGGGCCGCCCAGGCGCTCGATCAGGAAGAACAGCGGGATCAGCGTGGCTTCCCAGAAGACGTAGAACAGCGACCAGTCGCGGGCGGTAAAGACACCAAAAATAGCCGATTCGAGCAGCAGCACCAGTACAAAATAAAGCCGGGCGCTGTCTTCCATGCGCCGCGAGACGAGTACCGCGATCAGCGTCAGCACGGCCGTCAGCAGCACCATCGCCAGCGCGATGCCATCGACGCCGAGGGCGAAATGCGAACCGAGGCGCACGTTCCAGGCGCGGCTCTCGAACATCTGGATCGCCGGCCCGGCCGGATCGAAGCGGGCGGCCAGCCACAAGGCGTAGCCGAGGGCGGCGACGGCGAACAGCAGCGCCGTCCGCCACAGCAGCGCGGGACGGCGCGCCGGCAGCACGGCGACCAGCGCCGCACCGAGCACCGGCATGAACACCAGTACCTTCAGCACGCCCCGGCCCCTCCTCCGGAAACTCCCGCCGTCATTTTTGTCATAGTTGGATTATGCCAGTGCCGACCATGTTGCGGCCACGCCGACAGGCGTCGACCGGGACTGCGCCAGCGACTCGGCCGGCGCGGCCGGATCATCGCGGTTTGGCGCCGCCGCCGGCGACATTTTTCTGCTGTGATTGCGCCCGATAACCCGCTAGAATTTGCCGCATAAGTCATATATTCATAAAAAATCATGGCAGAGTCCGAATTCCTCAGCACCCGACAAGCTGCGCAGCGCCTGGGCGTGTCCCTCGGCACCGTGCAAAACATGGTCGAAAGCGGCGCCCTCGAAGCCTGGAAGACCACCGGCGGCCACCGCCGCATTCCGGTTGCTTCAGTCGAAGCCCTGCTCGCCCGCCGGCGCAACCTGACCCCCAGTTCGCACGACACCGGCGCCCGGCTCGACATCCTGATCACCGAGGATGACCCGACGCTGCAACTGCTCTACCAGATGACGATGGAAGGCTGGGAGCTGCCGCTCAACGTGCGCATCGTCGACAACGGCTTCGAAGGCCTGCTGCAGGTCGGCCAGCGTCCGCCCGACGTGCTCATCGCGGACCTGATGATGCCCGGCATGGACGGCTTCGAGATGATCCGCCACCTGCGCAACAATGCCGATCTGGCGCGCATGGACATCATCGTGGTCAGCGTCATCGACCGCGAGACCATCATCGCCCGCGGCCTGCCGCCGGACGTGACGATCTTCGCCAAGCCGATCCCCTTCCACGAGATCAAGGGTTTCCTGCTCGGGCGTCTGGCCGCCCGCCAGCGCCCGGCCTAACCCCCGCCGCCCGCCCCGCGCCACCGTGACACCGGCCCGCCGGCCGGCGTATCATGCAGCGCATGCCGCACTCCAGATTGCGGGCAATGACAACAACAGGGGCGAGACAATTCCATGGGACTTTTTTTCAACAATCACCGCATCGACAAGGTCGATAGCGACATCGCCGCCATCGCCGATGGCAAGGCCGACCTCTCCCACGCCGTCGGCACCGACGGCAGCGACGCCGCCGGGCGCATTTCCGGCAACCTCAACCGCTTCTTCGGCCGCGTCCGCGGCCTGATCTCGCATGCCCGCGAGCGCTCGGTCAATATCGCCGCCGACGCGGCGCGGATGAACCATCTGGTGCAGTTGACCGGCGATGCGGTGACGCGCCAGGAAACGCTGGCCCAGGGCATTTTCGAATCGAGCAGCCGGGTCAATGTCGCAGTCGGCGAAGTGACGATGAACTCCGACGCCATCCAGACCTCGACGCAGAGCAACCTCGACCTGGCCCAGCGTTCGCTGGCGCAGATGGAGACGGTGGCATCGACGATGCGCTCGACCAACCAGCACATCGAGCATTTCTCGTCGACGGTGACCGAACTGCACGCCAGCTCGATGAAGATCAACGAGATCGTCTCGCTGATCAACGACATTTCCGACCAGACCAACCTGCTGGCGCTGAACGCCGCCATCGAGGCGGCGCGGGCCGGCGAGGCCGGGCGCGGCTTCGCGGTGGTCGCCGACGAAGTGCGCAAACTGGCCGAGAAGGTCAAGAAGGCGACCCAGGTGATCGGCCAGAACACCCAGTCGATGATCAACCTGGTTGCCGATACCTCGGAGAAGACGCAGACCATCGTCGGCGAAGTGACCAAGGCCAACGGCTACATCGAGACCTCGGCCGCCGACCTGACCACCATGGTCGGCGATTTCCGCCGCACCACCGAGCAGCTGAGCGCCATTTCCGGCGCCATCCGCAACCTGCGCGACTGCAACGAATCGATCCACAGCGAAGTCGCCGAGATCCGCGACCATTCGCTGGACATCTCGGGGCGCATGAAGCAGTGCCTTGGCTCGGCCAAGACCCTGCGCGAGTCGACCGAGGACCTGCAATGCACGCTGGCCGATTTCCGCACCGGCAACAGCGCCTTCGACAACCTGCACGACCAGTGCGCGCGTTTCCGCGACAACGTTGTCACCATCCTGCAGAGGATGGCCGAGCGCGGCGTCAATGTCTTCGACCAGGCCTACAAGGAAATTCCCGGCTCCAACCCGAAGCGCTACACCACGGCCTACGACGGCCAGTGCGACGGTGAGCTGACCCGGCTCTACGACGACCTGCTGCGCCAGGTGCCGGGCCTGACCTATTCGCTGGCCGTCGACAGCAACGGCTATGCACCGGCCCATAACGGCGTGTTCTCCAACCCGCCCAGCGGCGACCCGGCGGTCGACCTGACCAAGTGCCGGCACAAGCGCATCTTCAATGACCCGGTCGGCATCAAGCTGGCGAAAAACCAGAAATCGTCGCTGTTCCAGACCTACGTCCGCGACACCGGCGAAATCCTCAACGACCTGTCCATGCCGATCCTGCTCGACGGCCGCCACTGGGGCGCGGTGCGCATCGGCTTCAAGACCGACCTGGTGGTGTAAACGACCGTGGCCGGCCCGACGCCGGCCACGCCGAACCCTGCCGACCGGTAGACAATCCCGATCCTGGGCGGCCGCCAAACGCGGCAAACAATTCCGTCGGCCGATCCGCCCCCATTCCGCCGCCGCATATTTCCCCGGCACCCCAATCCAGCGCGGGCCGGCCATTCCGGCCGCGAAAGCCATATGACTTTTGTATAGCGCCTGGGCTATTATCGGAACCCGCCGCGCGGCCCTCTAGGCCACGGGCCGATAATTTTCCCTGAGCCGCATGCAATGAGCCGTCCCACCATCGAAGCCGAGCCGCCCGCCGGCAATGCCGCCTGTCTTCCCCGCTCGGTGTTCCACACGGATGGCGTGCCCCCCGAGGAACGCTTCATCATCTGGCGCGAGAGCGTCGCCCCGCTGTTCCGCCCCCATCTGGCCGAACATGTCGGCATGGCGGACTTCTCCGGCCAGGTGGACGCATTCATGCTGGACGACACCTTTCTGGCCTCCTCGGCCCTGGCCGGCATCGGCGGTTATCGCAGCAGCGGCAGCGGCCCTCTCGACGACAAGGCCGAGGTCTTCCTGGTCCAGTTTTTCCTGCGCGGGGGCTTCTGTGGCCAGAATGGTACCCAGATCCTGGACGTCCAGCCCGGCGACGTGGTGATTCTGGATTCCACCCGGCCGCTGACGACCCAGGTGAGCGATTCGGAAATGATCTCCTTCATTGTTCCCCGGCAAACGCTGCTGGCCAACATGGCCCGGCCGGTCGATATCCTGCCCCGGGTCATTTCCGGCAAGACGGCCTCCGGTCGCGTTCTCGGCAATGCCCTGCTCTCCGCCTGGCGGGGCCTGGCTGACGCCTCCATCGCCGATGCCCAGGCCGTCAAAGGCCTCCTGATGGGCGCCCTGGCCGGTCTCCTGGGCAGTTCCGTAACGCCGGCCGGCGCCACAGCAGCGAATGGCGCCGCCGTCGACCAGGCCACCCTCAACGCCATCCGCACCCATATCGAACGGCATCTCGGCAACCCGCTTCTGGGCCCCGACCTGTTGTGCCGGCATTTCAGCTGTTCCCGGGCCACCCTCTACCGACTGTTCGCCCCCATGGGCGGCATCGCCGATTACATCCGCAAGGCCCGCCTGGAACGCAGCTATGCCGACCTGCTGAGCGCCCCAGACCACATCACCGTCACCCAGGTGGCCCTGCGCTGGGGATTCGGCAATTTCAGCAATTTCTGTCGCACTTTCCGCAGCACCTTCGGGCTCTCCCCGGGCGAAGCCCAGGAACAGGGCCGCAGCCGCCGTGCCGCCCTGGCCAACGCCTCGACGCCCGGGTTCGATAGCGGCCTCTGGCTGCCCGAATACCGGAGCTGGCTGGAAGGAATCTAAGCCCGTCCCCGGGCGCCCCGGGGAGATGCGGCAACGTCTCGCCATCCCGGCCCCGATGAGACGGATTGCATCAAATTCTGAGACGGATCCGCAAGACACCGGCATTTCCCGCAAGTAACCTTCGAGCCGTTTTGCAGGCCGGACCTGCTTTCCCAACATCGGGGAAGCCGGTCCGCGCATTTACGCCCCGAGGAAATCCGGAATGAATCGTGCCTACCGTCTCGTCTGGTCCGCTGCCAGCCTTTCCCCTGTTCCCGCACCCGAATCAGCCCGCGGCCGCGGCAAGAGTCGCCTGCTCCGCTCCGGCCTGCTGGCCGCCGTGCTCGCCGCCGCCTTTCCGGCCCAGGCCCTGGATGGCAAGGCCCTGCCCACCGGCGGCCAGGTGGTCGGCGGCCAGGCCAGCATTTCCCAGAGCGGCTCGACCCTGACCATCCAGCAGACCAGCACCCGGACCGCCATCGACTGGCAGAGCTTCAATATCGGCGCCAACGCGTCCGTCATCTTCAACCAACCTTCCGCCTCGGCCATCGCCCTGAACCGGGTCGTCGGCCAGGATCCCAGCCAGATCCTCGGCTCGCTCTCCGCCAATGGCCAGGTTTTCATCGTGAACCCCGCCGGCGTCCTCTTCGGCCGGGGCGCCCAGGTCAATGCCCAAGGCATCCTCGCCGCCAGCCGGGACATCGCCGCCGCCGACTTCATGGCCGGCAAGAACGTCTTTTCCGGCAGCGGCAGCGGCCAGGTGATCAATGAAGGCAGCCTCCAGGCCGCCACCGGCGGCTACGTCGCGCTCATCGGTGCCCAGGTCAGGAATAGCGGCAGCATCAGCGCCCCCCGGGGCGACGTGCGCCTCGCCGCCGCCGACCGGGTCACCGTCACGCTGGACGACGGCGGCCTCACCGGTTTCTCCGTGGAAAAGGGCACCCTCGATGCTCTTTCGGACAACGGCGGCCTCATCCGGGCCGAGGGCGGCCGCATCTATCTGACAGCCGATGCCGCCGACTCCCTCGCCAAGGCGGTGGTGAACAACACCGGCATCATCGAGGCCCGCGGCGTGGAAAACCGGGATGGCACCATCGTCCTGCTGGCCGACCTCGGCGTCGGCACAACCACCGTTGCCGGCAGCCTGGATGCCTCCCGCAGCGACGGCAGCAAGGGCGGCTTCATCGAGACCTCCGGCCACGTCGTCAATATTGCCGACGGCACGCGCCTGAAGGCCGGCCACTGGCTGATCGACCCGGCCGATTTCACCATCGCGGCCAGCGGCGGCAACCTGAGCGGCGCCACCCTCTCCAGCCAACTGGGCAGCGGCGACGTCACCATCCTGAGCAGCAACGGCAGCGGCGGCGGCAACGGCGACATCCACGTGAACGACACCGTTTCCTGGAGCGCCAACACCCTGACCCTGACCGCCGCCCGGGACATCAACATCAACGCCGTCATGACGGCCAGCGGCACGTCAAAACTGGTCATGAACGCCGCCACCGGCAATGGTGCCGACAGCGGCATCTACGGCGGCACCGTCAAGGTCGGCTTCAATGCGGACAGCAGCTTCAAGGGCAAGGTGGAGTTCGGCCACCGCAGCGGCACGGGTTTTCTCACCATCAACGGCGAGGGCTATACGGTCATCAACGCCCTCGGCGCCGAAGGCTCCACCAGCGGCACCGATCTCCAGGGCATGCAGGGCGATCTCAGCGGCCGCTACGCCCTGGGCAGCGACATCGACGCCTCGGCCACCTCGACCTGGGAGGGCGGCGCCGGCTTTCTGCCCATCGGCAGCTCCTCCACCGAATTCACCGGCAGGTTCGACGGCCTGGGCCATACCATCTCCTACCTGAAAATCGACCGCCCGGCCACCGACGATGTCGGATTGTTCGGCGCCACCAGCGTCGCCAGCCTGCGCAATGTGGGGCTGACCGGGGCATGGATCAGTGGTTACGAAAACGTCGGGGCCCTGGTGGGATGGCATAGCGATGGCAGTATCGTCGCCAGCTACGCCACCGGATACGTACGCGGCAATGGCTACTACGATGTCGGCGGGCTGG
>DASUZG010000315.1:0-4539 GCA_036376995.1 Azonexus sp.
CGGCCAGCCAGCCGTCGGCCAGCCAGACGCTCATTCGATGCCCAGGCGTTCGAGCCGGTAGCGCAGCGAGCGGAAGGTGACGCCGAGCTGGCGGGCGGCCGCCGTGCGGTTGCCGTCGGTCTTCTGCAGCGCTTCGAGGATGGCCTGGCGCTCCAGGCGGTTGAGGTAGTCGTCGAGCGTCTCGCTGCCGCGCCCCGGCTCTTCGCCGCCGCCGTCTTCGGGTTCGAGGTGCAGGTCGTCGGCGGCGATCAGTTCGCCGGAGCTGAGCGCCGTCGCCCGCTCGAGGATGTTTTCCAGCTCCCGCACGTTGCCGGGGAAGGCATACAGCTGCATCGCCTTGAGCGCGTCGGCCGACAGCCGCGGCGGCGCGTCGCCGCCGAGGCGGCCGAGGATGCAGTCGACCAGCGGCGCGATGTCCTCGACCCGTTCGCGCAGGGGCGGCATGCGCAGCTCGATGACGTTGAGCCGGTAATACAGGTCCTGGCGGAAGCTGCCCTTGTCGACGCAGTCGCGCAGGTTGCGGTGGGTGGCGCAGATGATGCGCACATCGACCGCTTCCTCGGTCACCGAACCGACCTTGCGCACGCGCTTTTCCTGGATCGCGCGCAACAGCTTGACCTGCATCGCCAGCGGCAGGTCGGCGACTTCGTCGAGGAACAGCGTGCCGCCGCTGGCCGCCTGGAAGAAGCCGTCGCGGTCGCTGTCGGCGCCGGTGAAGGCGCCCTTGCGATAGCCGAAGAACTCGCTTTCCATCAGGTTTTCCGGAATGGCGCCACAGTTAACCGGCACGAAAGCGCCGCTGCTGCGCGCACTGCGGGCGTGGATCAGGCGCGCCGCCAGTTCCTTGCCGCTGCCCGATTCGCCGGAGATGTAGATCGGCGCCTGGCTGCGCGCCAGCTTCTCGATCAGCGTCCGTACCTGCTGCATCGCCGGCGACTCGCCGATCAGGCCGGGCAGGCTGTCGCCCTCGGCCTTGTCGGCGCCGGGCAGGCGCAGTGCCGACTTGACCAGGGCGCGCAGCTGCTCGAGGCCGACCGGCTTGGCCAGGTAGTCGAAGGCACCGGCCTTCAGCGCCGCCACCGCATTCTCGGCGCTGCCGAAGGCGGTGATCACCGCCACCGGCGTCTGCGCATGGTGCTCGCCGATGTAGCGGACGATGTCGAGGCCGACGCCGTCGGGCAGGCGCATGTCGGTCAGGCACAGCTGGAAGGGGCCGGCATCGAGGGCCGCCCGCGCCGCGGCGACGGTGCCCACGCATTCGGCCGCCAGGCCCATGCGCGCCAGCGTCAGGTCGATCAGTTCGCGGATGTCGGCCTCGTCATCGACGACGAGCACCCGGCTCAGTGCGTCGCGCGGTCGGCGGTCGTTTCGGCTTGCAGGCACAGGTCGTTTCTCCCGGCAATGATGAAATGCCCGCCCGGGGCATCGGCCCCGAGGGCCAGGCTGCCGCCGTTGGCGGCACACAGTTCGCGGGCGATGAACAGGCCCAGCCCGGTGCCCGCGTGGTGGGTCGTGAAGAAGGGCTCAAAAATCTGTTCACGCACGGCTTCCGGCACGCCGGGACCGTCGTCGGTCACGTGCAATTCTACCCGCCCGGCCTCGCCCCCGGCGACCACTGCCAGGCGCACCGCGCCGGCCCCGCGCGACGAATGGCGCAGCGCATTGCTGACCAGGTTCCACAGCACCTGGTGCAGATGCGAGCGGTCGAAACAGATTGCGGCCGCCGTCTCCGAGCGCAGTTCGACGACATCCGGCCCGAGGTTCTCGGCGGCGGCGAAATGCTCGACGAAGCCAGCGCAGAACTCGTCGAGGTGTAGGCGTTCCGGCTGGGCGCTATTCTGCCGGCCGAGTTGCAACACGTCCTGGACAATGCGGTCGAGCCGCGCGACGTTGTCGTGCAGGATGCGCAGCAGGCGATCCTGCATCTCGCCGCGGCGCTCCTCGCGCAGCAGTTCGCCGGCGTGGCTGATGGCCGACAGCGGATTGCGGATCTCGTGCGCGATGCTGGCCGACAGCCGGCCGAGCGAGGCCAGCTTCAACTGTTGCGCCCGCTCCTTGATGCGACCGACTTCCTCGAGGAATACCAGCACCTCGCCATCGGAACTGCTGGTGCGCTCGAAGCGGGCCTGCAGGTCGCGGCCGCCGGCGCCGGCAAACTGCACCACCTCGGCGCCGCCCGCCGACCATGCGCCGAGCGCCACGGCCAGCGGCGGCGCCAGCGTGGCCAGCGGCAGCGGGCCGTCGCCCGGCGGCAGGCCGAGCATCGCCTGTGCCACCGGGTTGTAGCGGTCCAGCCGGCCGTCGGCACCGACGATCAGCACGCCGTCCTGCATCCGTTCGACGACGCGCTGGCTGATGCGGATCTGGTTGTCGAGCGCGATGCCGCGCCGGCGCGCCAGGTCCTCGTTGATCATCACCCGCTGGCCGAGCAGCCGGGCGAGGATGGCGGTGGCGAAGAAGCCGGCCGAGATGAAGCCGGCCTGGACCACCGACGACGGGTCGAAATGCAGCACCAGGATGCCGTAGACTTGCGCCGCCAGCACCGCCAGCGTCGCCAGCGCCGCGTAGAACAGCACCAGGCGGCCGCGCCCGACCAGGCTGGCGGCGGCCAGCGACACCAGCAACAGCACCGCCAGGCCGCTGCCGACGCCGCCGGCGACCAGCATCAGCACGCTGACGACGGTGACATCGACCAGCATCTGCAGCGACAGCTGCAGATTGAAGCGGTTCTGCCAGTGGATGGAGAGCAGCAGCCCGACCACCGCCGCGGCCATGTAGCCGCCGGTCAGCAGCAGCATGGCCGGCGACGGCAGCAGGTTCATGCGCACGGTCAGCTCGTGCGGGAACAGCATGGTCAGCAGGAACAGGCCGGCCAGGACCAGGCGGTAGATATTGAAATACTGGAAGGAGCGCCAGTTGGCCTCCCAGGTCGACGACAGCCAGTCGTTCATTGGCGACCGGCTTCGCCGGCCTGGCGATGCGCTTCGCTGCAGTAACGCCGCGGCCCGGCAGCCAGGCTGTCGCTTTCCGGCAGCAACAGGCCGCAATGGGCGCAGGCGACCATCGTCTCCGGCTGCGGCTCGGGGCGCGACGCCGGCGGCGGCACCGCCGCGCGCTTCTTCCACACCCACCAGAGCACGCCGAGCACGGCCAGGAGCAGCAGGAACTTCATCATTGCCTCATCAAGCTGGAAAGGAACCGGGGCAGCCGCCCGGCCGCCGCCCCGCGGATATTAACGCAATCGCCGGCGGCGGCGGGCGCCCGGCTCAGCCGGCGCGGCCGGCGGGCAGGTAGGCGGCCAGTTCGGCCAGCCCGCCGACGCCGAGGTCGGGACTGAGGAAGGCATGGCCGCCGGCGACCTGGCGCAGGGCCGTCGGCAGTTCGCCGCCGGCATTCATCTTGATCACGTAGCCGCGGGCGCCGGCGGCGACCATCTCGGCGGCCAGCGCCGGACTGCCGTCGGCCGACAGGCCGACCACCCGCGCAGCGGGATGGCGCGCCAGCAGCTGGCGAGTGGTCTCGATGCCGCTCAGCCCCGGCATGTTCACGTCGATGCAGACGACATCGGGCGCAGCGGCGGCGAAGGACTCGAGGACCGCCGCCCCGCTGTCGGCCTCGGCGACCACGGCAAGATCGGGCTGAGCCTCGAGGCTCAGGCGCAGGGCCTGGCGGAACAGCGCGTGGTCGTCGGCGAGCAGGATGCGGATCGTCATCGCGCCCGCCGTTCTGTCGCTTCGCTGATGAAGGCAAGCAGGGCGCTGACCTGCAGCGGCTTGTAGCAGACCGGGATGCCGCGGTCGGCCATGCTGCGGACCAGGGCCGGGTCGGTATCGCCGGTGATCAGCAGGGCCGGCAGGCTCTCGCCGAATTGCGCGCGCGCCGCCTGGATCACGTCGAAGCCGCTCTCCCGCGCCGCCAGGCGGTAGTCGGAAATGACCGCATCCGGCCGCTGGCCGTCGAGCTGCGCGAACAGCGTGGCGCCGTCCGGCGCCGCCACCACCTCATGGCCGGCGGTATTCAGCGCGCAGACCAGGGCGTTGCGCAGTTCGGCATTGTCCTCGACCAGTGCCAGGCGCACCGAGCGGGCGCCGCCCGGTGCCGGCAGCGTCTCGGTGACCATCGCCGCCCGCCCCGGCGGCAGCTCGATGGCGAACAGCGAGCCGCGGCCCGGCCGCGAGCGGACACGGATTTCCAGGTTCAACAGGCGCGCCGTCTTGGCCACGATGGCCAGGCCGAGACCGCTGCCGCGCCGCCGGGCGTCGTCGTTGAGCTGGCTGAATTCCTCGAAGATCACCTCGGTCTTGTCGGCGGGAATGCCGATCCCGGTATCCCAGACCTCGATCCAGTTCCTCCCGGCGTGCCGCCGGCAGCCGATCAGCACGCCGCCGCGCTCGGTGTAGCGGATGGCGTTGGCGAGGAAGTTGCCGACGATGCGCCGCAGCAGCACCTGATCGGTGTAGGCGACCGCCCCCGAATTGCGCCAGCGCAGGCGCAGGCCCTTCAAGCCGGCTTCGGCGGCATGCACCGAGATCAGCGTGG
>DASUZG010000316.1:0-5665 GCA_036376995.1 Azonexus sp.
GACAAAATGTCCCACCCGCCAGACGGCCCACGGCCACCGCTTACTGATTGTTCAACGACTTAGCCCAAATGGCACGCTCGTTGCACTGTTTCTTCCTTGCGACAGGGAGTCGCATTCAGGAGGAAATAACAATGAACATGAACAGGCGGCAGTTCTTCAAGGTCTGTTCTGCCGGGCTGGGGGGGTCATCCATCGCGCTGATGGGTTTCTCGCCGACTGCAGCCCTGGCGGAAGCACGCACCTTCAAGCTCGCCCGCGCCACCGAAACGCGCAATATCTGCCCGTATTGCTCGGTGTCCTGCGGGGTGCTCATCTACTCGACCGGTGACAAGTCCAAGAACACCCCGGGCGAGATCATCCACATCGAAGGCGATCCGGACAATCCGGTCAACCGCGGCTCGCTGTGCCCGAAGGGCGCCGGACTGCGCGACATGGTGCAGAGCGCCAACCGCCTGAAGTGGCCGGAAGTGCGCGAAGCCGGCAGCAATGCCTGGAAGAAGATTTCCTGGATGGAAGCCTTCGAGCGCATCGCCAAGCACATGAAGGCCGACCGCGACGCCAACTTCGTCGCCCAGAACAAGGACGGGGTGACCGTCAACCGCTGGACCAGCACCGCATTCCTCGCTTCGTCGGCAGCCCCGAACGAAGCCGGCTACCTGACCGTGAAGACCATTCGCGCGTTGGGGATGACCTCGATCGATACCCAGGCGCGCATTTGACACGCTCCCACGGTGGCCAGTCTGGCTCCGAGTTTTGGGCGTGGTTCGATGACCAACCACTGGGTGGACATCAAGAACGCTGATCTGATTTTCGTCATGGGCGGCAACCCGGCCGAAGCGCACCCCTGCGGCTTCAAATGGGCGATCGAAGCCAAGAAGACGAGGAAGGCGAAGCTCGTGGTCGTCGACCCGCGCTTCAACCGCACCGCGTCGGTGGCCGATTTCTATGCCCCCGTGCGTTCCGGCTCCGACATCGCCTTCCTGGGCGGCGTCATCAATTACCTGCTGAGCAACGACAAGATCCATCACGACTACGTGAAGGCGTACACCAACGCGTCCTTCCTGATCGACGACGGCTACGGCTTCGACGATGGCATCTTCTCCGGCTACAACGACCAGAAGCGCAGCTACGACAAGGCCACCTGGAAGTACCAGATGGACGGCGACTTCGCCAGGGTCGACGACACGCTGCAGCACCCGCGCAGCGTCTTCCAGATGCTCAAGGCCCACTACGCCCGGTACACGCCGGAAATGGTCAGCAAGGTCTGCGGCACGCCGAAGGACGCCTTCCTCAAGGTCTGCGAATACATCGCCGAGACGGCCGCGCCGGACAAGACGATGACCAACCTGTACGCGCTGGGCTGGACCGAGCACTCGGTCGGGTCGCAGAACATCCGCTGCATGGCCATCATCCAGCTGCTGTTGGGCAACATGGGCATGGCCGGCGGCGGCATCAACGCGCTGCGCGGCCACGCCAACGTCCAGGGCATCACCGACTTCGCCCTCTACGCGCAGAACCTGCCGGGCTACCTGGCGGTGCCGACCGACGCCGATGCCGACTTCAAGGGCTTCGTCGAGAAGAAGACGCCGAAGGCGCTGCGCCCGGGCCAGATGAACTTCGGGCAGAACTTCCCGAAATGGTTCGTCAGCCTGCAGAAGGCCTGGTGGGGCGATGCCGCGACCAAGGACAACGACTTCGCCTACCACTACCTGCCGAAGCTCGGCGGCGCCTCCGACGTGCTGTCGATCTTCGACCAGATGTACCAGGGCAAGATCAATGGCTTCTTCTGCCAGGGCTTCAACCCGCTGGCCTCGGTGGCCAACAAGAAGAAGGTCTCGGACGGCCTGTCGAAGCTGAAGTACATGGTGGTGATGGACCCGCTGTCGACCGACACCTCGGAATTCTGGAAGCCGCACGGCGAGTACAACGACGTCGATCCGGCCGCCATCCAGACCGAAGTGTTCCGCCTGCCGACCTCGCTGTTTGCCGAAACCTCGGGCAGCTTCACCAACTCCGGCCGCGTCATCCAGTGGCGCTGGAAGGCGGCGGAAGCTCCGGGCGACGCCAAGGACGACACCGAGATCATGGCCACGCTGTTCCTGAAGCTGAAGGAGATGTACGCCAAGGATGGCGGCGCCTTCGCCGAGCCGATCCAGAAGCTGACCTGGGCCTACCGCATCCCGACCAAGCCGTCGCCGGAAGAACTGATGATGGAGTTCAACGGCAAGGCGCTGGCCGACGTGCTCGACCCCAAGGATCCGACCAAGGTGCTGGTCAAGGCCGGCGACCAGCTGGGCAGTTTCGCCCAGCTGCGCGACGACGGCTCGACCACCTGCGGCAACTGGATCTACTGCGGCGTCTGGTCGGCAGCCGGCAACAACTCGGCGCGGCGCGACAACAGCGATCCGTCCGGCCTCGGCCAGACGCTGAACTGGGGCTTCGCCTGGCCGGTCAACCGGCGCATCCTGTACAACCGCGCCTCGGCCGATGTCTCGGGCAAGCCGTGGGATCCGAAGCGCACCGTGCTGAAATGGACGGGCAAGGTCTGGGGCGGCAACGACATCCCGGACATGCGCCCGGATGCCGCGCCGGAAGAGCTGGTGATGCCTTTCATCATGACGCCGGAAGGGGTCGGCCGCCTGTTCAGCCGCGACATGATGGCTGAAGGCCCGTTCCCGGAGCACTACGAGCCGTTCGAGACGCCGCTGGCCGCCAACCCGATGCACCCGAACAACCCGAAGGCGCTGAGCAACCCGGCCGCCCGCGTGTACAAGGGCGACATGGAAGCGTTCGGCACGGCCAAGGACTTCCCGTACGTCGCCACCACCTACCGCCTGACCGAGCATTTCCACTACTGGACCAAGCAGAGCAAGATCAACGCGATCATGCAGCCGGAACAGTTCGTCGAAATCGGCGAGGAGCTGGCCAAGGAGAAAGGCCTGAAGGCCGGCGACCGGGTCAAGGTGCGGTCCAACCGCGGCTTCATCAAGGCCGTGGCGGTGGTCACCAAGCGCATCAAGGCACTCGACGTGGACGGCCAGAAGGTCCACACCGTGGGCATCCCGATCCACTACGGATTCAAGGGGGCGACGAAGCCTGGCTTCATCACCAACACCCTGACGCCGTTCGTCGGTGACGCCAACACCCAGACGCCGGAGTACAAGGCGTTCCTGGTCAACATCGAGAAAGCCTAAAGGAGAGCTGCCATGGCACTGCAATCGCTAGACATCAAACAGCGCTCCGCGACGACCACGCCGTCCACCCAGGTGCGGCAGACGGTCGAGGTGGCCAAGCTCATCGACGTGTCCGCCTGCATCGGCTGCAAGGCCTGCCAGGTTGCCTGCTCGGAGTGGAACGACATCCGCGACGAAGTCGGCCACTGTCACGGCGTCTACGACAACCCGGTCGACCTGACCGCCAAGTCGTGGACGGTGATGCGCTTCACCGAGGTCGAACAGAGCAACAAGCTCGAGTGGCTGATCCGCAAGGACGGCTGCATGCACTGTTCCGACCCCGGTTGCCTGAAGGCCTGCCCGGCCCCGGGCGCCATCATCCAGTACAGCAACGGCATCGTCGATTTCCATCAGGAAAACTGCATCGGCTGCGGCTACTGCGTCACCGGCTGCCCGTTCAACGTCCCCCGCATCTCGAAGGAAGACAGCAAGGCCTACAAGTGCTCGCTGTGCTCCGACCGGGTCGCCGTCAACCAGGCCCCGGCCTGCGCCAAGGCCTGCCCGACCGGTGCCATCCAGTTCGGCTCGAAGGAGGACATGACCGACTACGCGGCCAAGCGCGTCACCGACCTGAAGGAACGCGGCTACGACAAGGCCGGGCTGTACGACCCGCAGGGCGTCGGCGGCACGCACGTGATGTACGTGCTGCACCACGCCGACCAGCCGGAGCTGTACGCCGGCCTGCCGGCCAACCCGTCGATCAGCCCGCTGGTCTCGCTGTGGAAGGGCTTCGCCAAGCCGCTGGCGACGCTGGCCCTGGCCGGCGTCGCGCTGGGCAGCCTGTTCCACTACGTGACCAAGGGTCCGAACGAGGTCTCGAAGGAGATCGAGGACGAAATCGAACGGGAAGACAGCGAGAAGGAGGGCGCACAATGATCCGCGATCCGAAAGACCTGAAGCGCTACGACGCCTCGGAACGGGCCAACCACTGGACGGTGGGCATCAGCTTCATCCTGCTCGCGCTGTCCGGCCTGGCCTTCTTCCACCCGGCCTTCTTCCCGCTGACGCAGCTGTTCGGCGGCCCGACCTGGGCGCGCATCATCCACCCCTACATCGGGGCGATCATGGCGCTCGCCTTCGTCGTCATCTTTTTCCGCTTCAAGCATCTGAACAAGATGACGCCGGCGGACAAGGAATGGCTGGCCAAGGCGAAGAACATGGTGGACGGCAACGACCACGACATGCCGGAACAGGGCAAGTACAACGGCGGCCAGAAAGTGATGTTCTGGGCGCTGGCCGTGTGCATGCTGCTGATGACGCTGTCCGGTCTCGCCATCTGGCGCGCCTGGTTCGGTTTCGACATCACCGTGGTCCGCTTCGGTGCCGTCGTCCATGCCGCCGCCGGCGCCGTGATGATCGCCCTGATCATGGTGCACGTCTATGCCGCCATCTGGGTCAAGGGCACCATCCGCGCCATGTGGTACGGCACGGTGACCCGCGGCTGGGCCAAGCAGCATCACCGCGGCTGGTACCGCCAGGTCACCGGCAAGTAAGACGCGCCGGCCGGGCCGCGTGCCCGGCCGTGCTTAGTAACCGTTTTTGCTTCACCTTGCGTTGACGGGGCTCTGCAGGGAACATCCTGCATCCCCGCTTTTTTCGAGTCTTCATGAATACCCGAGCCATCGCCCAACCCATCGATTTCCAGCCGCCGGCTGCCGATGCCGCGCCGTACCTGCTGCCGGTCACGGCCGACCTGTTCGCCGCGCGCGCCGACCGCTTCGCGGCCCTGGCCGTCGGCCACAGCCTCGGCGACTGGCTGGCATTCCTCGGCCGCCTGAGCCTTGCCCAGCACCATGCGCTCAAGGCGCTCCCCGAATTGCCCCTGCCGAGCACCGCCGCGCTCGACCAGGCGCACACCCACGGCATGCCGCCGCTCGACCCGGCCGCCCGGCCGACCGCCTGGCGCACCGTGCTTCGCCAGCTGGTCGGCGAACTGGCGGCTGAGGCCCCGGCCGGCGCCCGCCCGGCGCTTAGCGCCCTGGCCGGCGCCGACGACGTCTGGCTGGAAAAACTGGCCGAGGCCCTGCTCGACGGCCAGCTCGAAGCCGGTGACGGCGCCGAGCTGCCTTTCGTCGCCGCCGCCCTGCAGGTCGTCTATACGCAGCTGGCCAGCCGCCTCGACGCGGCCCGGCTGCAGAAGCTCGACGCCGACAACGTCTGCCCCTGCTGCGGCAGCCCGGCGGTGGCCAGCATCGTCCGCCTCGGCGCGGCGATCAGCAACCTGCGCTACCTGCACTGCAGCCTGTGCAACAGCGAATGGAACGTGCCGCGCGCCACCTGCACCAGCTGCGCCGGCGACAAGGAACTGGCGCTGCAGGAAATCGACGGCCGCCAGGGCGCGGTGCGCGCCGAGACCTGCGATGCCTGCCACAGCTACCTGAAGATCGTCTATCAGGAGAAGGATCCGCACGTCGATCCGGTCGCCGACGACC
>DASUZG010000317.1:0-3315 GCA_036376995.1 Azonexus sp.
TGCCGGCAGGAAGTCGCCCGTCGCGAAGCCAGCAAATAATTCTTGGTCGATCAGTTGACGTTAACGTCAACGTAAATACAATCGACAAACTGCCCGCGGAGACCCCGATGACCCGACCCAGCGATCCCGACTTTGCCCAGCGCGTGCGCGACAGCTTCGCCAAGCAACACGCCATGGCGCTGATCCGCGCCACGCTGCCGGTGGTCGAGGCGGGCCGCACGGAAATCCATCTGCCGCACTGGGACGGCGTCGAGCAGCAGCACGGCTTCGTGCATGGCGGCGTGGTCGGCATGATCGCCGACTCGGCCGCCGGCTACGCAGCGATGACCGTGGTGTCGGCCAGCGCCTCGGTACTGACGGTCGAATACAAGATGAATCTGGTCGCCCCGGCCGACGGCGACCACCTGATCGCCCGCGGCACCGTGGTGCGCCCGGGGCGCACGCTGATCGTCACCCAGGGCGAAGTGTTCGCCGTCAAGGACGGCAAGGAAACGCTGTGCGCGCTGATGCAGCAGACGATCATGGTGATGCACGGCAAGACGGAAAAACAAACCTAGAACGGAGACAAACACATGAACATTCCCAGCCTCGACTTCGGCCTCGGCGACGACATCAACATGCTGCGCGACGCGGTGCAGGCTTTCGCCACCGCCGAGATCGCGCCGCGCGCGGCGGAAATCGACCGCGTCAACGAATTCCCCGCCGACCTGTGGAAGAAATTCGGCGACATGGGCCTCCTGGGCATGACCGCCGGCGAGGAGTACGGCGGCACCAACATGGGCTACCTCGCGCACATCGTGGCGATGGAGGAGATTTCGCGGGCTTCGGCCTCGGTCGGCCTGTCCTACGGCGCCCATTCCAACCTGTGCGTGAACCAGATCCGCCGCAACGGCAGCGAGGCCCAGCGCCAGAAGTACCTGCCCAAGCTCATTTCCGGCGAGCACGTCGGCGCCCTGGCGATGTCCGAGCCCAACGCCGGCTCCGATGTCGTCTCGATGAAGCTCAAAGCCGACAAGAAGGGCGACCGCTATGTGCTGAACGGCGCCAAGATGTGGATCACCAATGGCGGCGACGCCGACACCCTGGTCGTCTACGCCAAGACCGACCTTGAGGCCGGCCCGCGCGGCATGACCGCCTTCATCGTCGAGAAGGGCATGAAGGGCTTTTCCCACGGCACCCATCTCGACAAGCTCGGCATGCGCGGCTCCAATACCTTCCCGCTCTTTTTCGACGACTGCGAAGTGCCGGAAGAGAACGTGCTGGGCGGCGTCGGCAACGGTGCCAAGGTGCTGATGTCCGGCCTCGACTACGAGCGCGCCGTGCTTTGCGGCGGCCCGCTCGGCATCATGGCCGCCTGCATGGACGTGGTCGTGCCCTACCTGCACGAGCGCAAGCAGTTCGGCCAGGCGATCGGCGAATTCCAGCTGATGCAGGGCAAGGTCGCCGACCTCTACTCGACCTGGCAGGCGACCCGCGCCTATGTCTATGCCGTCGGCCGTGCCTGCGATACCACCGATCACGCCCGCACGCTGCGCAAGGACGCCGCCGGCGCCATCCTGTACTCGGCCGAGAAAGCCACTTGGATGGCCGGCGAGGCGATCCAGACGCTGGGCGGCGTCGGCTACACCAACGAGTACCCGACCGGCCGTCTGTGGCGGGATGCTAAGCTCTATGAGATCGGCGCCGGCACTTCCGAGATCCGCCGGATGCTGATCGGCCGCGAACTCTTCGCGGAAACCGCCTAACAACGCTCCCGCCGGGCTCCGGACGGGAGCCCGGCCATCGGAGCACACCCACCATGACCATTACCCTTCGCACCCTAACCGCCGACGACGGCGTCGCCATCGAGCAGGTTCGCCAGTATTTCCGCAATTACGCGGCCTGGCTGGGCGTCGACCTGTCGTACCAGAATTTCGACCAGGAGATGGCCTCGCTGCCCGGCGCCTACGCCGAACCCGAGGGCCGCCTGTTCTTCGCCGAAGTCGACGGCCAGCCGGCCGGCTGCGTCGGCGTGCGCAAGTTCTCCGAAGGCGTCTGCGAAATGAAGCGCCTCTACGTCGATCCGGCCCAGCGCGGCAGCGGCGTCGGCCGGGCGCTGGCGCTGGCGGCGATCCGGGCGGCCAAGGAGATCGGCTACAAGCGCCTGCTGCTCGACACCCTGCCCAACATGCGCATGGCCGTGAAGCTCTATCGCGAACTGGGCTTCAACGAAGCCCCGGCCTACTACCCGACGCCGGTCGAGAACACCATCTTCCTGGCCCTCGACCTCGCCAACTGGTCGGAAGAGGAAGTGCGCAACGAGAACCTGTCCCACCTGTTCGACTACAACCGGGCCTGGGCGCGCCAGATGCGCGAAATCGACCCGACCTACTTCGACAAGCTGGCGCACCTGCAGACGCCGGAATACCTGTGGATCGGCTGCTCCGATTCGCGCGTGCCGGCCAACCAGATCGTCGGCCTGCTGCCCGGCGAAGTGTTCGTCCATCGCAACGTCGCCAACGTCGTCGTCCACACCGACCTCAACTGCCTGTCGGTGATCCAGTACGCGGTCGATGTGCTCAAAGTGAAGCACATCATGGTCGTCAGCCACTACGGCTGCGGCGGCGTGCTGGCCGCGCTCAACCGCGCCCGCGTCGGCGTCGTCGACCTGTGGCTGCGCCACGTGCACGACGTGCATAACAAGCATGTCGCCGACGTCGACAAGCTGCCGGCGGAAAAGCGCCACGACCGGCTGTGCGAGCTGAACGTCCTCGAACAGGTGGTCAACGTCTGCCACAACACGGTGGTCCAGGATGCCTGGCAGCGCGGCCAGCAGCTGACCGTGCACGGCTGGATCTACGGCCTCAAGGACGGCCACATGCACGATCTCGGCATCACCGTGGACACCCTCGGCGACCTGCCGGCCCGCTACGACGCGGCGCTCAAGGCCCTCGAAGACTGATTTCGTTTACCCAATAACAACCACCGCAAGGAGAAAACAGCATGCAAGACCCGATCGTCATCGTTTCCGCCGCCCGCACCCCGATGGGCGCCTTTCAGGGCGGTTTTGCCGGCCTGACCGCCGCCAATCTCGGCGCCGTCGCGATCAAGGCCGCCATCGAGCGCGCCGGCATTTCCGCCGACCTGGTCGACGAAGTGCTGATGGGCTGCGTGCTGCAGGCCGGCCAGGGCCAGGCCCCGGCCCGCCAGGCCGCGCTGCAGGCCGGACTGCCGCTCACCGCCGGCTGCGCCACCATCCACAAGGTCTGCGGCTCGGCGATGAAGGCCACCATGCTCGGCCACGACGGCATCCTGGCCGGCTCCTACAACGTCGCC
>DASUZG010000318.1:0-18023 GCA_036376995.1 Azonexus sp.
CGGCGGGCGACCTTGATCGCCGGCAGGGCATTGAGCACCGGCGAGTGGGCATGGATGATGTCCGGCCGGATGTCGCGGGCGACTTCTTCCAGCCGGGCTTCGAGCCGCTTCATCAGCGCCAGTTCTCGGCCGACCGGCAGGCCGGCGAGGGGCCCGGTGGCCAGCGGCGTGCGGTAGAAGCGCAGGCCGTCGACATCTTCGAATGGGGCCTCGGTCTCGCCCTGTTTCGGCGAAGTCAGATGGAAGGTTTCCCAGCCCAGCGCGCGCTGCTCGCGCAGCAGCGCGGCGGTGCGGAATGTGTAGCCGCTGTGCAACGGAATCGAGTGGTCGAGCACATGCAGCGCGCGGATCATGCCGCTTCTCCCGATTCCATGACGTTGCGCAGGAAGGCCTCGTACATCAGGATGGTCCAGATCGAGGCGCTGTAGTCGTTGGTACCGTTGTTGTGGTTGCGCACCAGTTCGCGCAGGTAGTCGCGGTTGAACCAGCCGGTGTCGGCCAGGCGCGAGCCGAGGATCGCTTCCTCGACGCGGTTCTTCAGCGGGCCACGGAACCAGCGGGCCAGCGGCACCGAAAAGCCCATCTTGGGGCGGTACAGCACGTCATTCGGCAGCAGCGGTTCCATCGCCTTCTTCAGCAGGTGCTTGCCTTCCTGGCCGCGGATCTTGTGCATCGACGGCAGGGTGGCCAGCCATTCGATCAGTTTGTGATCCATCAGCGGCTCGCGCACTTCAAGCGAATGGGCCATGCTGGCGCGATCGACCTTGGTGTTGATGTCGCCGATCAGGTAGGTCTTCAGGTCGAGATACTGGATCAGCGCCAGCGGATCGTCGGTTTCGGCGCGCGCGGCATGGCGGGCGAATACCTGCTGGGCGTCGTAGCCGCCGAGCGCAGCCTTGAAGGCCGGACTGAACAGGCGTCGGCGCATCGGCGCGCGCAGGATCGAGATCGAGTGGAAATAGCCTTCGACCGAGTTGCGGGCCATGCCTTCGAAAGTGGTCTTGGCGCGGAACACACGTGGCGCCCAGTCGGCTTTCGGATAGAGCCGGCCGAGGGCGCCGAACACCGGCCGGCGCAGGCCGAGCGGCAGCGCCGAGCGCATCTTTTCTTCCATCAGATGCAGGCGGTAGCGGCGGTAGCCGCCGAAGCTCTCGTCGCCGCCGTCGCCGGAGAGGGCGACGGTGACGTGCTGGCGGGCGAGTTGGCAGACGCGGTAGGTGGGAATGGCCGAGCTGTCGGCATAGGGTTCGTCGTAGAGCCGGGCCAGGGTGTCGATCAAGCCGAAGTCGTCGCTTTCGACCATGTCCAGGTGATGGTTGGTGTGGTAGCGGTCGGCCACCATCCTGGCAAATTCGGATTCGTTGAAGGCCGGATCGGAGAAGCCGATCGAGCAGGTATTGACCGGATTGGCCGAGAGGCCGGCCATGATCGCAACCACGGCGCTGGAATCGACGCCGCCCGAGAGGAAGGCGCCGAGCGGTACTTCCGCGATCATGCGCAGCCGGATCGACTCTTCGAGGCGGTGCGCAAGTTCGGCCCGGGCATCGGCGTCGCTGAGCGGATTGTCGAGCGTGAAGCGGACGTCCCAGTATTCGCGCGGCTCGCCGACCGGCTGGCCGCGGCGCAGCAGCAGCGTGCTGGCCGGCGGCAGCTTCTTCGCCTGCTTGAAGATGGCGCGCGGCTCGGCAACGTAGCCCAGGGCGAAATATTCCTCGACGGCGCAGGGATCGATGTCGCGCTTGAGGCCGCCGTGGGCGAGCAGCGATTTCAGTTCCGAGCCGAAGAGAAAGGTGCCGTCGTCGAGCAGGGCGTAGAACAGCGGCTTGACACCGAGGCGGTCGCGGGCGAGGAACAGCGTCTCGCGGTTGCGATCCCACAGGGCGAAGGCGAACATGCCGCGGAAGCGGTCGACGCTGCGTTCCCCCCAAGCCTCCCAGGCGTGCACGATGACTTCGGTGTCGCTACGGGTATGAAAGACATGGCCCAGGGCCTGCAGTTCGGGGATCAGTTCCTGGTAGTTGTAGATCTCGCCGTTGAACACGACGCAGACGCTGTTGTCCTCGTTGTAGAGCGGCTGCTGGCCGGTGGACAGGTCGATGATCGACAGCCGCCGGTGGCCGAGGCCGACACCCGGCTCGACGTGGGTGCCGCCTTCATCGGGACCGCGGTGAAGCTGCGATTCGTTCATCCGGTGCAGCACGGCGCGGTCGATGTCGCGCTTGCCGCGGGTGTCGAAGATGCCGGTGATGCCGCACATGGCGTTCTCCCGTCAGGATGTTGGAATCGCACCGCTGCGGTGCAGGAGTTGGTCGTAGGTGCCCTGGTAGGCGGCTACCATGGCCTTCATGCTGAATTTGCGCTCGACCCGTTCGCGTCCGGCTTGGCCCATGGCGCGGGATGCCTCGGGCCGGGCAGCGTGGCGGACGATGGCCCGGGCCATGGCTTCGGGGTCGGCCGAGGGGACGATCTCCCCGGTCTCTCCAGCGGCCACCAGATCGGCATTGCCGCCGACATCGGTGGCGATCACCGGCAGGCCGCAGGCCATCGCTTCGAGGATGGTGTTGGAGATGCCCTCGGCCAGTGACGGCAGCACGAAACAGTCGAGACCGCGCATGATGTCGGGAACATCGCTGCGTTCGCCGGCCAGCCAGGCCAGCTCGGCGGCACCGGCCGCGGCGAGGATGTCCTGGCATTCGGCACGCAGCGGTCCGTCGCCGACCAGTACCAGACGCAGGCGCGAACGCAGTTCCGGAGCGATTTCCAGCGCCCGGACGAAGGCGCGGGCCAGGGTCGGCTGGTCCTTGACCGTCTGCATGCGCCCCACCGTGCCCACCAGCCAGTGGCCGGCACGCGGGAAGGGGCAGCCAGGCGCGGAAAATTCGCCGCCGGATGCAGGTTGGAAGCGTACGGTGTCGACACCGTTATAGACTTGGAGCACCTTGTTGGGGGGGACGCGAATAATACCGTCCAGATATTGGGCGAGATCGCGGGAAAGCGCGAGGTAATAACTCACGAAGGGCTTGTAAAAGCGGCGGACGCGCTGGTAGGTCACGTTGCTGCCATCGTAGTCGCCGACGTCGCGGCCGTGCTCGCCGTGGATGCGCACCGGCACGCCGGCGGCCCAGGCCGGCAGCTGCACTTCCAGCGCCGCCAAGTTGCGGCTGTGCACGATGGCCGGCCGCAGCCGGCGGAACAGCCGGAAAAGCCGCGGGAACAGCCACAGCGTCTGACCAGGCGGTTTGTTCAGGGCGATGAATTCGACATCGTCGCGCTGGATGCGACGGCGGAAATCGGTGACCTCGGTGAGGGCGATCACGGCATGCCGGTAGCGCTCGGGCGGCATGTGGTTGATCAAGTTGACGATGCCGTTCTCCAGACCGCCGGTATCGAAGCGGTACATGACATGGGCGACCAGCGGGCGGGGATCGGCGCTCATCGTTTGTCGCGGGTGGCGGCCAGCAGGCGTTCGATTTCCGGCCCAGCCGCGGCGGCGAACGCGGGCAGTGCCGTGCTCGCCGTCTCGAGCGGGGTGTAGAGCATGATCACGGCGGCATCGTCGCCGCGTCCGGAGAGCCGGGACCATGCCGTATAGAGCTTGGCGCGGGCATCAGAGGCCGTCAGGCGGCCGCCGATCCAGTACCACTGCCAGACGCGAAGGCGCACTTCCGGGCTGCTCGTCCGTCCGAGCAGGTCGGCGGCGATGATTTCCGCCGGCAAACCGGGGGTGGCGGGGAGCGCAGTGCTGCGCGAGACGACCGACCACGCCTTGTTGGTGCTGGCGGCCAGGGTGTTGGTCGAGGTGACCAGTTTGCGCTGGTAGTCCTGGTTGCGGTAGTAGCCGATGTAGAGGCCGACCGTCTGGCCGTCGCGGCTGTAGGCGCTGCGCAGTTCGGCCGAGGTGTCGGCGTAGTCGGGTTTCCAGGTGGCGGCGAGGGCGCTTGCGCTCCAGTCGGCAGGCGCCGGCAGCGTGGCGAGGGCGACCGGGCCGGCGCGGTCGACCTGGTTGATGGCGGCGAAGGCCAGCGGGCCGGCGGCGGCGATCAGGGCGACGGCAGCGGCCGCCAGCCAGGCCCGGACGGTGGGGGTGCCCGGAGTGCTGGGCTGCTGCTCGGCCGGCGGCGCCAGATCGGCTTCTGGCTCGGCCCAGCGGGCGCCGATTATGAACATGATCATCATCACCACGCCGAAGAAGACCCAGCCGTAGATCAGATGGTCGACGCCGGCGGCGAGCTTGTTGCCGGACAGATGGCCGAGCATGACGATGATGTAGGCGCGCAGCCAGTTGGCGACCACCGGCACCAGGAGGGCAACGCCGATGAAGATCAGGCGGCGGCGTAACGAGGTGTAGTTGAGATAGGCGAACAGCGTGCCGACGGTGACCGAGGCAATGATGTAGCGGATGCCGCTGCAGGCTTCGACGACCGACCAGTGGCCGGAAGGGATGACGAACTGCAGGCCCTCCTGATAGACCGGAATGCCGCTGGCGCGCAGTGCCAGCACGGTGAAGGCGGCCGTCCAGTCCATCAGCCGGGGCATCATGAAGTCGCCGAAGGGCACCGAGAAGAACAGGAAGGCCAGCGGGAAGGCGAGCCGCCTGCTGACCGGGATGCCGAGCAGGGCCATGATGGCCAGCACCAGCGTGGCGACCAGCGCGAACTGGGTCAGCGCATTGACTGCGGTCAGCTCGCCGAGCAGCCAGGCCAGCGTGGTGAAGGCGACCGGTACGGCGAGCAGCAGCGAGGTGCGCGGCTCCTCGGCGAGAATCCGGGTGCGCTGGCGCCAGATCAGCCAGAGGGCGATTGGCGGCACCAGGAAGGCATGGGTGTAGGTTTCCGAGCGGGCCCAGATGGCGACCATGGCTGCGGCGGTGTCCCAGTACCAGTAGATCAGCCAGGCACCGAGGCCGAGCAGCAGCGGCAGCGCCTGCCGCCAGGAGGGCGAGGGGGCGCTGGCTGCCGTGTTCATGTCGGCTGGAAGGCCTTCGTGGGGAGGTAGCGATCGATGCCGCTCATGTGCGCTTCCCAACTGTAGCGGGCGATGACCCGGGCGCGGGCGGCGCGGCCGATGGCTGCTGCCGCCGCCGGATCGTCCAGCTGGGCAGTGATGGCGGCGACGAATCCGGCGGCATCGCCGGCCGTCAGCAGTTCGCTGCCCGCTGTCGCATCGACCGGGGCCGCACATTCGGCAGCGGCGACGACCGGGCGTTCCATGGCCATGGCTTCGAGAATCTTGTTCTGGATGCCGCGGGCGACGCGCAGCGGTGCAACGACGACCCCGGCATGCTGCAGATAGGGGCGGACATCCGGTACCGTGCCGGTGACGACAACGTGTTCGCCGGCCAGGGCCTGGACGTCCGGCGTCGGGCTGCGGCCGACGATGTAAAAGCGCAGTTTCGGGCGGCGGGCCAGCAGCTCCGGCAACATCTCGGCGACGAACCAGGTGACGGCATCGACATTGGGCCAGTAGTCCATGGCGCCGGTAAAGACCACGGCCTCCTCGCCGTCCGGGAACGGCGAAGGGCGGCCGGCGGCGGGCGTGAAGTACTCTGCATCGACGCCGTTGCCCATGGCTTCGACGCGAACGCTGCATTCCGGCGCCAGTTTGCGGAACAGGTCGACTTCGGCCTCGGTGACCAGGAAGGAACGCGCCGCACGGGCCGCCATGGCGCGTTCGTAGGCCAGCAGCAGGCGGCCTTCGCGGCGATAGATCCAGGACATCGGCCAGCGGTGCTGCGGCGCGTACTGGGTCCATTTGGCGGAATCGACATCGACGAAATCGATCAGCACCGGCAGCCGCCGCTTGCCCTCGATGTATTGCGCCATCGCCGAACTGAAGACGACGACGGCGTCGATCTTGTGCATGCGGCAGACATCGTCGACCCAGGCCTGCAGGCCCGAGTCGCGGTAATAGCGCAAGGTCAGCGGTTCGCCGGCGAACAGCCCGTTGATGCTGCGCAGCTTGGCGAAGCGCGGCGTGATGCGGGCTACGTGCAGATCGGCGCACAGGCCCTGCAGGACGGATATGTGCACGGCGTCCTCGGGATCGTCGATGAAGGTGCCGAGAAAGACGCGATGCTCCTTCAACAGATGCCGGAGCAGGTTGTAGGAACGAACCTTGTCGCCCTTATTGGGCGGGTAGGGCAGGCGATGGACGAGATAGAGGACGTTGGCCATACAGGGGAGCCTAGCCGAGATTACGGACGATGTGCGGTCCGAGCCGGTTGGCCAGGGCCAGCGGCATGCGCCGCCAGGCTTCGATGAACAGCTTGTACTTGGCGTTGTTAGGATTGTTCTGCGGGATGCTGTCGCACTTGTAGAGGCAGTACTCGTAATGCAGCGACTGCGGCTCGAATCCCCAGTTTTTCTTGAAGGCGTAGGGGCCGGTGCCGACCTTGCTGCGCCCGTAATCGAACAGGCGCAGGCCACGTTCGCAGGCGCGGCGCATCAGTTCCCAGTACTTGAAGTCGTTGGCGGCGAGATCGCGCGCCGCTTCGTCGTCGCCGGCGTAATAGGGCAGCACCTCGTCGCGGAAGTAAAAGGACAGTACGCTGCTCAGCGGGCGGCCGTCGGGAGCGGTGACGGTGAGCACCTCGCAATCCTTGCCGAAGACACGCAACAGCGTCTCGAAATAGCGCTTGGGCAGGGCCGGCGTGCCGTGGCGATGGACGTTGTCGGCGAACAGTGCGAAGAAGCGGTTGGCATCGGGGTCGATGTGGCTGACGAGGCCGTGGTTGATGCCCTTGCGCACCATGGCCCGCTGTTTGCGCGGGATGGCCAGCATGTTGGCCTCGACCTCGGGCAGGATGGCCTTGCGGAAGGTGACGTAGAGATCCTGGGTCGGCCATTCGGCATGGCGCGGGGCGACGTTGCGGAATTCGAGATGGTCGACGCCGAGCTGACCAGCCAGTTGCTGCGCTGCATTTTCGAGTGCCGCGACGGCAGTCGGACAGTCGGCGGCGATTCCGCCATAGACGGCGAAGGGCAGCGAGACGAGCGCATTGCCGAAGAGCAGGCTGTTGACGTGGGCCAGCGGCAACACGCCGCGGATGGCGCCGCCGTCATGGGCGTAGAGGTAATGGGTCGGGTGGCGGAAAACCTCGCCGACAATGCCCTGCCAGGCGGCACGATGAAAGAAGGTGGCCTCCGGGCAGGTTTCCACGAAAGCGTCCCAGCGGGTTGCCCCCTTGGTGTCGGAAGGGTCCAGCCGGTCGACGATCATGGGTATCAGGCGTGGCCGAGGAACAGCCGGTCCATCCGGCCCCAGGAGAAATCGGCCAGCAGGCGGTGGAGGCGTTGCTCCATGCGGTCGATATTGACGTAGTGGCGAAAGCGCGTCCTGGCGCTGATGCCGTCGATACGCGGCTGGTCGACGTCGATTTCCCAGGGGTGGAAATAGAACACGGCGGCCAGTTGATCGACCTCGTTGATGTGGCGGATCATCCAGCGCGACAAGGCATAGGGCATCAGCCGGAAGTAGCCGCCACCGCTGGCCGGCCAGTTGCGGTTGAAGAAGCGCAGCGTGGTCGCCGGGACTTCGAGCAGGTTGCCGATCCGGTGGGCGTGGCGCGGCGCGTCGGGCATGCCGTAATGGTCGTGGCGGATCGGGTAGATGCTCGAACTGTAGCGATAGCCGGCCCGTTCCAGGCACTCGAAGGCCCACAGGTTCCGCTCGCCGATCGAGAAACTCGGCGCCCGGTAGCCGCGCACTTCGCAGCCGGCCAAGTCTTCGAGAATCAGCTTGGCGACGTTGATGTCGGAATAAAAACCTTCCGGCGTCTGGTCGCTGGCCCGCTCGTGGCCGTAACCGTGGCTGGCGATCTCATGGCCGCCGGCGGCGATGCGGCGGATCAGCTCGGGATAGCGCTCGGCGACCCAGCCCAGCGTGAAGAAGGTAGCCCGGATGTCGTGCTCGTCGAGCATGGCGAGGATGCAGTCGACGTTGCGCTCGACGCGGCATTCGCGGACCGGCCACTCGCTGCGCGGAATGTGCGGGGCGAAGGCGGAGACCTGGAAATAGTCCTCGACATCGATGGTCAGCGCGTTGCGGGTCGGCTGGACGGACATCGGCGCGTACTCAGCGAGGGGCAGCGGCGTGGCGTTCGAGCAGCCAGGCGGCGAGATCGGCGGCAATGCGCTCGGCGGCGCAGCCGTCCCACAGTTCCGGCACGCGGCCGCTCTTGCCATGGCCGGCCAGGGTTTCCGCCGTTTCCCGGCGGATCGCTGCGACGTCGCGCCCGACCATGGTGTTGGTGCCCTGATCGACGGTGATCGGACGCTCGGTGTTCTCGCGCATGGTCAGGCAGGGCACGCCAAGGGCCGTGGTCTCTTCCTGTAGGCCGCCGGAATCGGTCAGCACGATGCGCGCACCGGCCATCAGGCCGAGCATTTCCAGGTAGCCCTGCGGCGGCAGCATGATCATGCGCGGCGTGTCGATCAGGTGCTGTAGGCCGAAGCGTTCGATGTTGCCGCGGGTGCGCGGGTGCAGCGCGAAGACCAGCGGTAATGCCTCGGAAATTTCGCGCAGCACGCCGAGCAGCGAGGCGAGAACATCGGCTTCATCGACATTCGACGGGCGATGCAGGGTGACAACGCCATAGCCACCCGCACCGGCGACCAGCGCCGGATCGCCCCCGCCGGCGGCGACGCTGGCGGCCGGGGCGCGGGCATAGGCGCGGTTGGTCAGCAGCGAGTCGATCATCACGTTGCCGACGAAGCGCACACGCTCGGGAGCGATGCCTTCGCGCGCCAGGTTGGCGGTGGCACTGCGTTCGGTGGTGTAGAGCAGGTCGGCGATCTGGTCGGTGAGGACGCGGTTGATCTCTTCCGGCATGGCGCGGTCGTAGCTGCGCAGACCGGCTTCGACGTGCACCACCGGGATGCCCTTCTTGACGGCGACCAGGGTGCAGGCCAGGGTTGAATTGACGTCGCCGACAACCAGCACGCAGGAAGGTTTGCGTTCATCGAGCACCGGCTCGAAACGCTTCATGACCTCGGCCGTCTGCACGGCGTGCGAACCGGAACCGACTTCCAGATTGATGTCCGGGTGCGGCAGGCGCAGATCCTCGAACAGCCGGTCATTCATGTCGCGGTCGTAATGCTGGCCGGTGTGCAGCAGCAGGGTTGGAATGGCCGGCACGTGCGCCGCGAAGGCGCGCAGAATGGGGGCCATCTTCATGAAGTTGGGGCGGGCACCGACGACGCAGACGACGGGGCCGAGAGCGGAGGGCCAGGTTTCAGGCATCGGCTTTATCGCCCTCCGAGGGTTTCTTGGCGAGGTGCTGGCCATCGGCGACCAGTTGCTGCAACAGGGACAGGGTCGTGCTGTTGATCCTTTCCAGTTGCAGCATGCTGCGCTCGAGGCGAGCGAGGCGCTCGCCGAACTGCTGGACATTGAGGCCGGCCAGCAGGGCGGCGGCATCGCCGTCGGCTGCTCCTGCCGGGTCGGGGGACAACACCGGTTGCGTTGCCGGGGCATAGGCGACGCCGATCTGGGTATTGCTGCCCATCGTCTCTTCGTAAATCTCGCGGGCGACTTCCTCGACGTCGACCTCGTCGAAATCCTTCTTGCCGCTCAGGTAGCCGAACAGCAGCAGGCGGTCGCAGACCGAGTTGATGCGCCGGGGAATTCCGCTGCTGGCCTTGAAGATGGCCTCATAGGCGGCCGGCGTGATACGCGGCGAGCCGGAGGCCCCGGCGCATTTCAGGCGATGCTCGATGTAGGCGCGGGTTTCCTCGACATCCAGCGGCCCGATATGGCAGGCGGCGATGACGCGCTGGCGGAACTGCATCATGTGCGGGCTCTGCAGGATCTGCCGGAATTCGGGCTGGCCGATCAGGTAGCTTTGCAGCAGGGCGTGGTTGCCGAACTGGAAGTTCGACAGCATGCGCAGTTCCTCGACGGCGCGGGCAGTCAGGTTCTGTGCCTCGTCGACAATCAGCAGGCAGCGCTTGCCCTTGCTGGTGGCACTGATCAGGAAGGCTTCCAGCGACATCAGGACGTCGGCCTTGGAGACATCCTTGGTGCGCAGGCCGAAGGCCGCGCCGACCAGGCGCAGCGTGTCGTCAGCATCGAGCTGGGTGCTGACGAGGTGGGCGGCGACCACCTTCTTCTGGTCGAGGCTGTCGAGCATGCCGCGGACGATGGTGGTCTTGCCTGCTCCGACTTCGCCGGTGATGACAATGAAGCCTTCGTTCTGGTGCATGCCGTAATCGAGGTAGGCAGCGGCCCGGCGGTGCTGTTTGCTGCCGAAATAGAACGACGGATCCGGATTGAGCTGGAAGGGCTTGTTGCTCAGACCGTAGAAAGCTTCGTACATGCGTCAGTAGGTGTAAGTGACGGCAGCGATCAGCGCATTCTCGGTGTAGGGATTGCTGCTGTCGTCGAATTCGGAGCGGCGCACGCTCAGTGAGCCGTTGGTCTTGGCTCCCAGCCGGGTCGCCAAGCTGAGCTGGTACAGCGTGGTCGTGTTCTCCAGGTTGTTGGTGTCACGGTTGTGGCCACTGCTTTTCTGCCGGCTGGCAGTTGCATTGAGGGTGGACAGGGCAATCAGGCGATGCGACAAAGTAAGGCTGATGCCTTTCTGGCGGATCAGTGAACTTTGTGAGAAATCGTCTTGCACCGAGGTCAGCGCCGCAGCAATGGCCGAGTTTTCACTGCGATTGAGTTGCAGCGTAAGCGTGTTGCGTGCCCCGAACAGCACGAAGGCCAGTTGCTGCTGACGCTGCTCGCTGGCTTGTGACGAAATGAAGCCGCTGACGACCGGCTGGTTTGGGCGGATGCCGTCCCGGGCAAGCAGAGCGTTGACAAAGGCGGCGCGGATGATGGGATCCTGGATCAGACTGGCGAACTGTTCGAAATACAGATCGTAGATGGTGCCCATGCCGATCGTGCCGAACTGGTTGGGCAATACCGAAACGTCACGGGTATCGGTATAGCGGATGCTGCTCATCGGGAAACGATGGCTGATGCTCAGACGGTGACCGTCGCCGAAGAAACGGCGCTCCTTGAAGGCGGAAATCTGGGTGCGCGTGGTCGGGTTCCAGTCAAAGCCGAAACCATGGGTGTTGTTGCTCTCTTCGTCGACTGACGCGTAGTTGTTGCTCTCCCAACCGGTGCTGGCGGAAACGCTGAATTGCGGGGTGATCATGTAGGTGAACAGCAGCCGGGCCAGATCCGCGTCGGTTTCGCGGCCCTTGGCGTAGTCGGTGGTCTGGCTGTTGGCGTCTACGGTCCATTTCAGGGTATGGAATGGCGTTCCGCCACGCAACTGGGCAATCCATTGACTGACGTCGAGGTCGGAGGCAGTGGTGGCATCCGCCCGGGTGGCTGAAGTGTTGTAGCGGACCATGTAGTTCGCCAAGCCGCCAATCTGCCCACGGATGTAGGGGGACAGACGATAGGTCGAAGTTTCGGTGCTGTTGCTGTTGATCGAGGTGTCGCTGGGAGATTGCGGACCAAATGCCGAAATTGTCTGTTGCGAGATGATGCTGCTGACGTCGACGAACAGCCAGTCATCGACGGCTTCTAGCGTGGCGAATGCGTTGAGGGCGTTGTGGTGGCGATCCTCGCTGCTCTTGGTGTAAAACTGGCCGCGTAGCGAATAATCCAGATAGCCGCGCAAGCGGGCTGTTCGTGCGTCGACACGGATTCCGGGAGATATTTCGGTGATCAGGTCGCTCTCGCCGCGAGAATTGGCGCTCACATCGACGTTGTCGGTAGCCGTCAGAGAAAGGCCGATGCGCGGCTTGACGAACCAGGTCCGCCCGCCTTGTGCTCCGGCATCGCCAGCATTGAAACCTTCGATTACTCCGGGGGTCCCGATGCCCGGGGTGGAAATGGCACCGGCGACCTGTTGCTGGGCAATGACCGGTAACGACAGGGAAAGGAGAAGTGTTGCAGTCAGTGGATGAAGAAGGAGTTGCTTATTTTTCATTGCCATATCCGTAGCCGTACCCGTAGCCATATCCATAGCCATCGGTTGAGGCTTGTCGTGCCTGATTCAGGATCATCATCTTCACTGGACAAGCCTCGATGGCATCCACAGCCTGTTTGACGGCAGATTGCGTGGTGTTCTCGGCTTGAACGACGATGACGATCTGGCCCATGTGTGTAGCCAGCGCACGTGATTCGGTGGTCAGCAGCAGGGGCGGTGAGTCGAAAATGATGATGCGGTCGTTGTAGCGGCTGGCCATGTCGTCGAGCAGACGAACCATGGCTTCGCTGGCCAGCAGTTCGGTTGCCCGCGGGTGCTGGGTGCCGCTGGGCAAAATCGAGAGTTTTTCGATATTGGTGCGCAACAGGACGCTGGAGATGTCGACCGAGTTTTTGTCGACGACGTCGAGCAGACCAGGCGCCGGCGGCAGACCGAGCATGTTGAGCACCGAGGGGCGGGCGACATCGGCATCGACCAGCATGACCGTGTTGTCGAGTTCCATGGCGATGCTGATGGCCAGGTTGATGGCGGTGAAACTCTTGCCTTCGCCGGGCAGTGCGCTGGTGACCATGATCAGGTTGCCATTGACGATGGGTTCGCTGCTTTTGCCCATGGCGTTGGCAATCAACGGCCGTTTGATGACGCGGTATTCGTCGGCCAGCTGGGTACGGGAAGCCTGCGGCACCAGCAGGCCGGAGGCGGCGATGGCTTCGAGATCGAGATCGACTCGCCTGGCTGTCGTCGCTGCCTTTTTCTCTTCATCCGCCCGCACGGCTGTTGGCGTGATCTGGGCGCTATAGGGATCGGCCTCTACAACCTGTTTTTGGGGCTGCCGGGAAGCGCGGGGCTGCGCGACGGCCTCTTCGGGCAACTCGACGCCAGCCTGGCGAAGTTGTTCCAGGCGCTTGGCTGCTTGTTCAATCAGGCTCATCGATTACCTTCAGGCAGCACGTTGGGAGAGGAAGAAGAGGGCGGCCATGCCGGCTCCATAGGCGGTGAACAACGCCACCGTGGCCAGCGAGAAGCGGCGCAAGCTGGATCTTTCCTTGAGTCGCCGGGCTTCGTTGGGGATCAGCGAAACGGTTCCGAGTAACGGCAGGCCGCTAACATCGCGCAGCGACTTGCCTTCGAAGAACACCGGCCGGATCTGGCTGGCTACGAAGGCGGCAAACAGGCCGGCGGCCAGTCCGAGCAACAAGCCGAGCGGGAACAGCAGCATGCGGTTCGGGGCCACCGGTTGTTGCGAGGCGCGGGGCGGGTCGATCAGGCGGAAGTCGGCGACCGAGCCGGCCGCTTCCAGATCGCCGGACAGTTCGGCCGATTCCCGGCGGCTGACCAGTTGCTCGTAGTTTTTCTTGTGGATGTCGTAGTCGCGGTTCAGCTGGGCGAACTCGGCTTCCAGTTGCGGTTGGGTCCGCATCAGGTCGGTCAGGCGCTTGTAGCGGGCTTCGTATTCCGAGACGCGGGCCTGTAGTGAGGCCACGTTGGCTTCGGCTTCCGCCAGGGAAACCTTCAGCTGTTGATACACCGGATTGTTGCTGACGGCAGAGCCAGGATTGGCTGCGGCGAATTTCTTGCGAGCCAAGAGTTCCTGGCGCTTCTGTTCTTCGAGATCTTTGATTAGGCGGCGGGTGCCGATCACGTCCGGATGCTGCTCGGTATAGCGTTGCAGCAGGGTATCGAGATTGCGTTTCTGGGTATCGATGCGTCCGTCGATTTCAGGCAGCGAGATACCGGAGTCGGCGCCCGGTGATTCAGGCAACAGCACCGGCTCTTCGCCGACAATCTGGCGGCGCAGTGAGTCGCGGGAATTTTGCGCCTCGCGCAATGCCAAGCGTGAGGTGTTGAGCAGCATGGTCAGCTCGGAGAGACGGTCGACGCTGGTTTTGCCGTCCCCGGTCTGCAAGTCGATGTTGCGCAGTTTGAATTCCTTGAGACGGTTTTCGGCCTCCTGCAACTTGTTTTCGTAATTGCGGATCTGGTCCTCGATGAATTTTCGCGCCGAGTCGGAATCCTGCCGCTTGTTGCCGAGACTTGACTCGACGAAGATCGAGACCAGCCCCTGGACGACACGTTGCGCCTTGGCGGGATCTGGATCCTGGTAGGACAGCGTGTACAGATTGTCGCGGCCGACGCTCTGGATCTTCAGCGTCTTGGTCAGATTTTCGATCAGTGTTTCCTGTTCAGCCTTGCCCTTGATGTTGAGATCGAGGTCGGCCATGCGGATCAGTTTCTCCACATTTGGCCGGCTGATCAGGGTGCGACTGAGCATCATCACCTGCTGCTCGACATTCGGCTGGACGGCCAGGCCGGACATCAGCGGCTTGAGGATCGACTGCGTATCGACAAAGATACGGGCCGACGCTTCGTAGCGGTCCGGGATGCGCAAGATGACGCCGGCGGCGATGGCTCCCACGACCCACGCCACCAGCATGCCGAGACGGCGGTGCTTCCAGGTTGCGCGCAGGATGGTCTGGGCCTGACGAAGAATCTCTTCCATCTAGGAATCCAAGCTTGATGCCACCCTGCTGGCAGGCCGGGCGGTATGCGTTGAGATCGGGGTGATCAGAACCAGCTCTGCGGAATGATCAGGACGTCACCCGGCTTCATCTCGACATTGGCCGAGACGTCGCCGCGCTTGACCAGATCCGTTAGGCGCACGCCGTACTGGGCATTATTATCGCCGGTGCGCAGGATGGAAGCGCGGTTGCCGTCGGCAAAATCGGTGATGCCGCCGACGGCGATCATGACATCGAGCAGGGTCATTTTCTGCCGATAGGCGAGAATCTGGGGCTTGGCTGCCTCGCCGATGACACGGATCTGTTCGCTGTAGGGGCCGATGAACCCGGTCACGATGACGGTGACCACCGGATCACGGATGAACTTGGCCAGTTCCTTCTCAATGTCGCGGGCGAGGCTGGTCGAATCCTTGCCCATGGCATTGAGATCGTCGATCAGCGGGGCGGAAATCTTGCCGTCCGGACGGACCGGGACCGACATCGACAGTTCGGGATTACGCCAGACGACGATATTCAGATTGTCTCCCGGCCCGATCTTGTAACTGTATTCGGCAGACGCCGCCGAGGCCGGTGCTGCGGGATGGGTGCCGGCGCAGCCGGAAATGACGAGCGCGGCAGCGGCGATTAAGGCCCATTGCGCGATATTTTTGATGATATTGCCACTCATGGAATTTCCCCCTCGATCTGGTCGCTGGACAAGCTTGCGAAGCTTGGTCGATACGTCACAATCATAACGGAAAGCGCCTGAAAATGCCTCGTACAGCGCATTCTCGCTGCGCAGTATTTCACGCTCGCGATCAGACGCCGTGGCGCAATGCCTCGACGACATCGAGATGGGCAGCACGGCGTGCCGGCATGATGGTGGCGAGCACCGCGGCGGCAAAGCCGATCAGGCCTGCGGTGATAACGGTTTCCGGGATGATCCGGATCATCGCGGTATAGCCGAGATTGGCATTTGGTGGTGGCGGCATCGGGATGCCGATGGCCGAAATTGCGATGGCGGCCAGACAGCCGAGGGCAATGCCCAGCGCGGCGCCAATGCTGCCCAGGCAAACACTTTCGGTCATGATCAGCCGGAATACCGTGCTCGACCGATCGCCGACGGCCAGCATGGTGCCGAACTCGCGGGTACGCTCGAACAAGGTCATGTTGACGCTGTTGACCACGCTGAGCAGGACCATGACCAGAATGATCAGGCGCAGGACGCCGAACTGGCGGTCGTACAACTCGATGGTTTTTTCGTAGAAGTCGGACAGCTCGTTCCAGGTGGTGACTTCGAATCCCTGGCCGGCGAGTTGCTGTTTCAGCGCCAGGGCGGTGGCTCCGGTCGTCGCGGTGTCGTCGAGCATCATCACCATTAGATGGGCCGATGGTGTGTCCATCAATGTACGGGCTGATTCCAGCGAAATGCGCACGGCGCGCGCATCGAACTCGCGTGAGAAGCTCTGGAAGATGCCGACCAATTCGAAGTCGAGTGTATTGACCGCACCGGCCGACAGGGTCATCAGCAGGGTCACACGATCTCCGACCTTGAGCCCGAGCGAGCGGGCGACGCCTTGGCCGATGACAATTCCATCGATGTCATTCGCCTTGAGTGCGCGGCCATCGACATAGCGCAGATAGGTGCCGATATCGCCTTCCTCGGCAGGCTCAATGCCTTCACCGATGATGCCGAGATCGCGCCGGCCGTTGTTGAGGATCCCGGAGAAACCTAAGCGGGCCATGATCGAAATTTTACTGGGTGCCGCTTGCGCCAAGATGGCTTTAAGCTGTTCCGGTTGCTCGATCAGATATTTTTCCGGTGCACGAATACGGCCGTCTCGATAGCCGTCGCGGGTCACCTGAATATGGCCAGTCTGCGAGTGGATGATGGCTTCGCCGAGCTGAATGAAGATGTCCTGGACGAAGCCGCCCGCGAGAATCAGGCCGGCAACGCCAATGGCGATGGCGGTCAGGGTTGCTGCCGAGCGGGCGCGCTGGCGAAAGATGTTGCGCAGGGCGAGGGAGAGAAAATCGGTTGCCATCTACTGGTTGCAGCGTAGGGCGTCGACAATATTCATACGGCTGGCCTTCCAGGCCGGCATGATGCTGGCGATCAGGGTGGTGGCCAGGGCGAGGAGCATGGCATCGATCGCCAGCGGAGAACTAATCAGGATCTGGCCGGTGTAGCCGCGTGCCATGCCCGGCGGTGGCGGCATAGGAATTCCGATGGCCGATATGCCAGCCGCCAGCAGGTAGCCCAGTGCAATGCCGAGGACGCCGCCGACGATACCGATCAGTGCGCCCTCGAGCAGAAAGAGGCGAAGCACTTCGCTGCTGCGCAAGCCGATGGCTAGGGTGGTGCCGATTTCGGTGGTGCGTTCGAGCACGCTCATGGTCTGGGTATTGGAAATAGTCAGGATGATGATTAGTCCGATGATGATCTTGACTACATCGACCTGTTTCGAGAACAGGACCACGACCTTGTTGTAGAAATCGGCCAATTCGGTCCAAGGGATGACCTGGAAACTGTCTCGAGGTAGGCCGGCGCGCAGGGTGTCCACCGTGGCGGCCGTGGTCTCGGTCCTCTCGAGCAGCGTCACCCAGGTGGTCGCGCCGTCGACCCGCATCAGCTTGCGGGCGAGCGGGATCGGCAAGCGCAACGCGGTGTCGTCATAGTCCTTGTAAATGGTAAAGAAAGTTCCGGCGACCGTGACTTCGATGGCGTTGGCGCTGCCGTTGGCGGCCGTGGCGAGCAGAACGATCGTGTCGCCGGGCTTGACCCCGAGGGTTCGGGCGAGGCCCTCGCCGACAATGGCTGTGGCTTCGTCGATAGCCTGCAAGTCGCGCCCTTCCTTGATGGTGATACGGGTGCTGATTGGTCGTTCGCGCACTGGATCGATGCCTTCGCCAGAGAAACCGACGGTGACATCTTCGAAGCTGGCCAGTCCACTAAAGGCCAGACGCGGCGTCACCGTGGCGACGCCGGTGGTAGTTCGTAACCGCTCCTCTTCGGATGAGGTGCCGGGCAAAAGAAAGGCATAAGGGTCGGCGATGCCCTTTTCAAAATAGCCGGGCCGGACGATCTGGATGTGTCCCAATTGCGATCGGATGGTTGCCTCGCGCATGTCATCGAAAACCCAGTTGATGAAACCGCCGGCGAGTAGGAAGGCAATCACGCCACCGGCCACTGTCAACATGGCCACCAACGTCCGGTTGCGGTTCCGGGCGAGGTTGCGCAGGGCCAGTTGAAGCGAGATCGAAAACATGAAGGTGCGGAGAACGATCAGGTCGGCAGATTGTATCTGCCCGGAGCGATGATGTTGTCCGGGTCGAATATCGCCTTCAGATGACGGATCGTGCGCCAATACTCGTTATCAGTGACGATGTCCTTCATCATGTCGGTACGAGCGCGATAAGGCTCCAGTCCGTGGCGACGAATACAGGCCAGCATGTCATCAGCGCAGCGGTGGGCACGCGCGGTTTCCTCCGGTAGAGAGCGATCGAACAGCAGATTGATGACAGCCACCATTGAGGTGGAGGTCTCGATGTTCAGGGTCATATAGAGGTTGTGCCGATGTTTCCTGGCGACG
>DASUZG010000319.1:0-3241 GCA_036376995.1 Azonexus sp.
GGCCTGGCGCTGGGCCAGATGCGCGGCAACCTCAACGCCATGATCGAGGCAGCGCAAAAATCGGGCGCTCGCGTGCTGATCGCCGGCATGCGCCTGCCGCCGAACTACGGCCCCTACGCCGAGCAGTTCCAGGCCGCGTTCAGCGATGTCGCGCGCAGCCGCAAGACCGCCCTGCTGCCCTTCCTACTCGAACCGGTGGCCAGCCGCCCGGAACTTTTCCTGCCCGACAACCTGCATCCGACGGCCGAGGCCCAGCCGCTGATCCTCGAGCACGTCTGGGTCGTGCTGGCCCCCCTGCTAAAATAGGCGGATGAAGCCAACCCGCCCCACCGTGGCCGATCTCGCCGGCTTCGACGAGATCATCGACGTCCGCTCGCCGGCCGAATATGCCGAGGACCATATTCCCGGCGCCATCAACTGCCCGGTTCTCGACGACGCCCAGCGCGCCGAAGTCGGCACCCTGTACAAGCAGGTTTCGCCGTTCGAAGCCAAGAAGCTCGGTGCCGCCATGGTTTCCGAGAATATCGCCCGCCATCTGCGCACCCGTTTCCTCGACCGGCCCAAGCAGTGGAAGCCGTTGATCTACTGTTGGCGCGGGGGCGACCGCAGCGGCTCGATGACCACCATCTTCCGCGCCATCGGCTGGCCGGCCGGCCAGCTCGACGGCGGCTACAAGGCCTGGCGCACGCATGTCATCGCCCGCCTGCAGGAACTGCCGGCCGCACTGCACTTCAAGGTCATCGCCGGCGCCACCGGCAGCGCCAAGACGCGCGTGCTGCATGCCATCGCGGCGCACGGCGAACAGGTGCTCGACCTCGAGTCGCTGGCCCGCCACAAGGGTTCGGTGCTCGGCGTGCTGCCGAACGAGCCGCAGCCGACGCAGAAGGCCTTCGAAACGGCGCTGTTGCTTGCCCTGCAGGGCCTGGACCCGGTGCGACCGGTCTACGTCGAGGCGGAAAGCCGCAAGATCGGCAACCTGCACGTGCCGGAAGCGCTGATCGAGCGCATCCGCGATGGCGAATGCCTGAACATCGAGGCCGCCGTCGCCGCCCGCGTCGAGTTTCTGCTGCGCGACTACGACTACTTCCTGACCCGCCCCGAATTCCTCACCCGCCGCCTGGAGGCCCTGCACAGCCTGCAAAGCCGCGAGACCATCGGCCGCTGGCAGCAGTTCGTCGCCGCCGGCCAATGGCCGGCCCTGGTCGGCGAACTGCTGGAACTGCACTACGACCCGCTCTACCGCCGTTCGCAGAACCACCACTACGGTGCGGCGCCGCGCCAGAATTTCTGCACCGACGATCTTTCGGCCACCGGCATCGCCCGCCTGGCCGCCGCCATCGTTCAGTCGCGGACGGCGCAGATCGCCTGACGCATGGCCGGCTTCGGCTGCCCGACGTAGCCCTCAACGAACGCAATCTCGCGCAGCCCCGCGGCGGCCACCACGGCGCGCAGTTCGCCGGGCCGCAGCAGGAACTCCGGGTTGGACGGCTTGCCATATGCTTCATTGCCCGCCATGAAAGTCTCGTAGATCAGCGCGCCGCCCGGCGCCAGCAGGGCCAGCAGATCGGCCAGGCGCGGCCGCCAGAGGTAGTTGGTGACGACGATGCCGGCGAACTGCCGGCCGGCCAGCGGCCACGCCGCGCCCTCGAGGTCGAGGCAGGCGGTGCTGATGTTGGCGATGCCCTGCAATGCGGCCAGTGCCGCCGCGTCGCGGTCGACCGCCAGTACCGGCCAGCCGCTAGCGGCCAGCAGGCGGCTGTGGCGGCCGCTGCCGCAGGCCAGGTCGAGCACCGGCCGGCCCGCCGGCAGGCGCTCCGCATGCGCCGCGACCCACGGCGAAGGCGGTATCATGGCGGGCGGATCATTCACGGAGTCGGTCATGGCGGATGGTGTGGTCGTAGTCAGCGAAAGTGGCAAGGGAAGATACCAGCAGGACATTCATGTCGGCCAGCACCATCTGGTGGCCGACGAGCCGCTCGGCATGGGTGGCGGCGACAGCGGGCCGGCGCCTTTCGACTACCTGCTCAGCGCGCTCGGTGCCTGCACCTCGATGACGCTGCGCATGTATGCCGAACGCAAGGGCCTGGCGCTGCGCCAGGTCAGCGTCGCACTGCGGCACGACAAGGTCGATATCGGCGGCACGCGCCGCGACCGCATCGAACGGCGCATCACGCTGGACGGCGATCTGAGCCCGGAAGAACGCCAGCGGCTGCTCGAAATCGCCGAAAGATGCCCGGTGCATCGGGCGCTCAGCCAGCCGCTGCTGATTGCCAGCAGTCTCGAACCGGCGCTCGATACCCCTGTTGGCACTACGGTTTGACGCATTCTTCCATGCTAAAATTGTGCATCGCACAATAAGCGGACGCTCCGAGGAAAAAACATGCTGGAACAGCACTATCTCACCTCCCTCTTCGAACCCAAATCGGTTGCCGTGATCGGCGCTTCCGACCGCGAGAACTCGGTCGGCAACATCATCTTCAAGAACATCCTCGGTTCGGGCTACAAGGGTCGGCTGTACGCCATCAATCCCAAGCACGACACCATCCAGGGCCAGCCGGCCTACAAGTCGATCGAGGAAATCGGCGCCCGCGTCGAGATGGCGGTGATCGCCACCCGGCCGCAGACGGTGCCGCAGATCGTCGAACAATGCGGACGCAGCGGCGTGCGCAACGTCATCGTCATCGCTTCCGGCTTCTCCGAGGCCGGCCACGTCGGCGCCGCGCTGGAGCGCAAGGTGCTCGAGATCGCCCGCTCCTACAACGTGCGCATCCTCGGCCCCAACTGCCTCGGCATCATCCGCCCGGAACTCGGCCTGAACGCCACCTTCACCCGCATCACCGCCGATCCGGGCAACCTCGCACTGGTCTCGCAGTCCGGCGCCATGTGCTCGGCCGTGCTCGACTGGGCCAAGGCCAACCAAGTCGGCTTCTCCTCGGTGATTTCGCTGGGCATGACCACCGACGTCGATTTCGGTGAAATCCTCGATTACCTGATCTACGACAGCCGCACCCACTACATCCTGATGTACGTCGAAGGCATCCGCAATGCGCGGCGCTTCATGAGCGCGCTGCGCTCGGCGGCGCGGATCAAGCCGATCATCCTGTTGAAGGCCGGCCGTCATGAAGCCGGCTCGCAGGCGGCGACCGTGCACTCGGGCATGGCCGCGGTGTCCGATACCGTCTTCGACGCCGCCGTGCGCCGCGCCGGCGTCGTTCGCGTCCAGAACGTCGGCCAGCTGTTC
>DASUZG010000320.1:0-8482 GCA_036376995.1 Azonexus sp.
TGGACACCGCCACCATCTATCCGCACGAGCCGAGGAACGACTGGGGCGGTTCGATCTCGACCATCGCCCGCCTGGCCTCCACGCACGGCGTGACGCTGGTCGCCATCGGCAACGGCACGGCCAGCCGCGAGACCGACAAGCTGGTGCAGGACGTGATGAAGAAGTACCCGGAAGCCCGGCTGCAGAAGATCGTCGTCTCCGAAGCCGGTGCTTCGGTGTATTCGGCGTCCGAACTCGCAGCCCGCGAATTTCCCGACCTCGACGTGTCGATCCGCGGCGCCGTGTCCATCGCCCGCCGCCTGCAGGATCCGCTGGCCGAACTGGTCAAGATCGAGCCGAAATCCATCGGTGTCGGCCAGTACCAGCACGACGTCTCGCAGACCAAGCTCGCGCGCAATCTCGATGCCGTCGTCGAGGACTGCGTGAATGCCGTCGGCGTCGATGTGAATACCGCCTCGGTGCCGCTGCTGACCCGCATTTCCGGCCTCAACGCCGGCCTGGCCGCCAACATCGTCAGCTACCGCGACGCCCACGGCGCCTTCAAGTCGCGCGACGACCTGAAGAAGGTGTCGCGCCTGGGCGACAAGACCTTCGAACAGGCCGCCGGCTTCCTGCGCGTGCCGCACGGCGACAACCCGCTCGATGCGTCCTCGGTGCACCCGGAAGCCTATCCGCTGGTCGAGAAGATCATCGTGGACCTGAAGAAGCCGATCAAGGAGCTGCTCGGCGACAGCCGCGCGCTGAAAGGCCTGAACCCGGCCAAGTACACGGATGAGCGCTTCGGCCTGCCGACCGTGCAGGATATTTTCAAGGAACTGGAAAAGCCGGGCCGCGACCCGCGCCCCGAATTCAAGACGGCGACTTTCGCCGACGGCGTCGAGGAAGTGAAGGACCTGCGCCCGGGCATGATTCTCGAAGGCGTCGTCACCAACGTCGCCGCCTTCGGCGCCTTCGTCGACATCGGCGTGCATCAGGACGGCCTGGTGCACGTCTCGGCGCTGTCCAGCACCTTCGTCAAGGACCCGCACGACGTGGTCAAGGCCGGCCAGGTGGTCAAGGTCAAGGTGCTGGAAGTCGACCTCGCCCGCCAGCGCATCGCGCTGACCATGCGCATGTCGGATGAGCCCGGCAAGGGCCGCGGGGCGGACACCGGCAACAGCCAGCGCGGCGCCCCGCTGTCGCGCCAGCAGGCCCGCCACAACGCCCCGCCGCCGGCCGGCAACGCGATGGCCAACGCCTTCGCCAAACTGCGCAAGTAAGGCGCCATTCGTGTCCCGCCGAGGCCGTTTCCGGGCCCGGCGGGAGAAAAAAACAAATTCGCCAACGCCATTAGAACGATGTAGGATGTAATAAAAATATTACTTTTGGCGTAGGCGCAGCATCATGTTGAATCGTCCATCCGGCTGGCGCGCAATGCTGGTCGGTCTGCTGCTCGGCGCGACCCAGGCCGTTGCCGCCGAGACTGTTCCGGTCGAGCAGTTACTGTCCGGCCTGTTCGGCAAGCACAACGCAGTCATGTTGCTGATCGAACCGGACAGCGGCCGCATCGTCGATGCCAACGACGCTGCCAGCCGCTTCTACGGCCACCCGATCGAAGCCCTGCAGAAGCTGACGATCCAGGACATCAACGCCCTCAATCCCGACGAGATCCACGCCGAGCGCAAGCTGGCCCAGAGCGAGCGGCGCAATTACTTCATCTTCCCCCACCGCCTGGCCGACGGCAGCGTGCGCACCGTCGAGGTGTATTCAGCGCCGGTCGCGCTGAGCGCCAACCGGCCGCTGCTGCTGTCGATCATCCACGACGTCTCCGGGCGGCGCCTGCCGGAAGCCGAACTGCTGCAGTACCAGGGCCGGCTCGAGGAACTGGTCGGCGAGCGCACCGCGCAGCTGACCCGCCAGCACGAGCAGCAGGAATTGCTGTTGCTCGGCGCCCTCACCGTCCAGACGCTGCTGATCGCCGCGCTGGTCTATGCCATCCGCCGCCGCCGGCTGGCCGAAAACTCGCTGCGCGAGGGGCGCAGCGAGCTGCAGGAAAGCGAAGCCTACAACCGGGAGCTGTTCAGCGACTCGCAACTGGCGCTGGTGGTCATCGATCCCGACAGCCTGCGCTTCATCGACTGCAACGACGCCGCCGCCAGCCTCTACGGCGCCGCCTCGCGCGAAGCCGTGCTCGGCTGGACGCCGGCCGAGGTGTCGACCGAATACCAGCCCGACGGCACACCCTCGGCCGTGCTCGCCCGGCAGTACATCGCCCAATGCCTGAACGACGGCCTGACGGTATTCACCTGGCGCCAGCGGCGCCCGGACGGCAGCCTGTGGGATGCCGAAGTGCGCCTGATGAAGTTCGTGCACCATCGCCGGACCCTGCTCCAGTTCAGCCTGGTCGATATCACCGAGCGCCTGCGTACCGAGCGGCAACTGGCCGATTACCGCGACAATCTCGAACAGATGGTCGCCGAGCGCACGCACGAGCTGGCCAGCGCGCTGGAAGCCGCCGATGCGGCCAACCTGGCCAAGAGCACCTTCCTGGCCAACATGAGCCACGAGATCCGCACGCCGCTGAACGGCATCATCGGCACGGTCTATCTGCTGCGCCGCGAACATCCGACGCCGCAGCAGGAACGGCGGCTGCAGGTGGTGGCCAATGTCGCCCAGCACCTGCTCGACATCCTCAACGACATTCTCGACATCTCGCGGATCGAGGCCAACAAGGTGCTGATCGACGAGACCGAGATCAGCCCGGCCGCCATCGTCGCCGACGCGGTGGCCATGCTCGCCGACAAGGCCGCCGAGAAGCGCCTGGAACTGCGCATCGACACTGCCGCCGCCCCGGCCCGCGCCCTCGGCGACCCGGTGCGCCTGAAGCAGGCACTGGTCAATTACCTCGGCAATGCCATCAAATTCACCGACCACGGCCACATCGCCGTGTCCTGCCGCACCGTCGAGACCGGCGACAGCGGTCTGCTGGTCCGTTTCGCGGTGAGCGACACCGGCATCGGCATTGACCCGGAAGCGCTCGACCGGCTGTTCCAGCCCTTCGAGCAGGCCGACAACTCGACCACCCGCCGCTTTGGCGGCACCGGCCTGGGTCTGGCCATCACCCGCCGCCTGGCCACCCTGATGGAGGGCGAAGCCGGCGCCGAAAGCACGCCCGGCCAGGGCAGCACCTTCTGGTTTACCGCCCGCCTGCGCCCGGCCGCCGCCAACGCCACCGCGCTGCCGGCAGCGCCGCTCCCGGCCGCATCATCGGTGCCGCTGACCGACCGCCGGCTGCTGCTGGTCGAGGACGAACCGATCAACCAGGAAGTCGCCATCGATATCCTCCGCGAACTCGGCGTCAGCGTCGACAGCGCCAACAACGGCGGCGAGGCCATCCGCCTGACGCAGCAGCAGCACTACGACCTGATCCTGATGGATGTCCGCATGCCCGGCGTCGACGGCCTCGAAGCGACCCGCCGGATCCGCAGCCAGGCCAACGGCGGCCACGTTCCCATCGTGGCGCTGACGGCCAACAACTTCGCCGCCGACCGCGACGAATGCCTGGCCGCCGGCATGGATGCCTTCGTCGCCAAGCCCTTCGACCCTGACCTGCTGCTGGCCACCGTCCGCCAGTGGCTGACGACGCCGGCTCCGGGCAAGCGGCCCGGGCTGTAGGGCCCGGCGCGTTCAGGCCAGCGCTGCCGCCATCCGCGCGACACCGGCGCGGATCTGTTCCGGCGTGAAGGCCGAATAGCCGAGCACCAGCCCCGGCGGCGGCCGCCGGGCAATGCCGTAGAAGGCCAGCGGCCGGGTTTCGATGCCGGCTTCGGCCAGCCGCGCCGCCACCGCCCAATCGTCGCTGCCGGCCGGCAGCAGCGCCGTCGCATCGAGCCCGGTGGTGATCGGCAACAGGTTCAACGCGCCGGCCAGCTGTTCCCGGCAGGCTTCCTGCAGCGCCGCCGCCCGTTCGCCGTAGAGCACGCGCATGTGGCGCAGGTGGCGGGCGAAATGCCCGTCGGCGATGAAGTCGTGCAGCACCTGCTGCAGCGGCCGCGACAGGTGCCGGCAGGTCAGCGACAGGCCCGCCGCGAACGGCTCGACCAGCCATTCCGGCAATACCACGTAGGCCAGCCGCAAGGCCGGGAACAACAGCTTGCTGAAAGTACCCAGATAGACCACCCGCCCGCTGGCATCGAGGCTTTTCAGCGCGGCCAGCGGCGCGCCGGCGAAGCGGAACTCGCCGTCGTAGTCGTCCTCGACGATGGTCGCCCCGGCTTCGCGCGCCCAGTCGAGCAAGGCCAGCCGGCGCTCGATGGCCAGCGCCATGCCGAGCGGCGACTGGTGCGCCGCGGTGACGTAGGCCAGTCGCGCCGCCGGCGCCTGCGCCACGCCGGCTGCGACATCCAGCCCCGCCGCGTCGACCGGCACCGCCGCAACGTGCGCCCCGGCCGCGGCGAACACCCGGGCCGCCCCCGGATAGCCGGGATCCTCGACCCACGCCGCGTCGCCCGGATCGAGCAGCAGCCGGGCCAGCAGGTCGAGTCCCTGCTGCGCGCTGCCGACGATCATCACCTGCTCCGGCCGGCAGCTGATGCGCTGCGCCACGCGCAGATGCTCAGCCAGCGCCCGGCGTAGCGGCCATTCGCCGCCAGCCTCGCCATAGGTCATCGCTGCCGGGCGCAGGCCGTTGGCCCGGCGCGCCGCGATGCGGTTCCAGACGGCGTGCGGAAAGGCCGCCAGGTCCGGCTGGTTGGGGCGGAAACAGCGCAGGCCGGCCAGCGGCTCGGCCAGCGGAAAGGGCGTCGCCGCCAGCCGCTGGCCGGCGGTGGCGAGGCGCCCCGGCACCTCGCCGTTCGGCGCGGCTGGCCTGCCGGCCGGCCGGAGCACGGCCGGCAGGCTGTCGGATACGGCCGTACCGCGCCCCGGCGTGCCGGCCAGGTAGCCTTCGGCCGTCAGCTGCTCGTAGACGGCCACCACGGTGCCGCGCGAAACGCCCTGCTGGCGCGCCAGATCGCGGCTCGCCGGCAAGCGCTGCCCGGCCCGCAGACGACCGCCCAGCACGGCGGCGCGGATCTCGTCGTACAGCCACTGCTGCAAGGTCGTGCCGGGTGTGCGGGGCGGCAAGGCAAAGTCGATCTCGGGAGCGCGGCGCATGGCAATTGGTCCAAAGAAAAAGCCATAAATGGCCATATCAAATGTACCACCGAAGACTTAGCATCCCCTTTCCCCAGCACAAAGGAAAACCCCGATGGAACAGCGCTTCGATGTCGCCAAACTCGCTCCGGCCGGCTACCAGGCCATGTACGGCGTACACACCTACGTCCAGAAAAGCGGCCTCGACCACGGCCTGCTCGAAATCGTCCGCCTGCGCGTCTCGCAGATCAACGGCTGCGCCTTCTGCCTGGCCATGCACGTGCCGCTCGCCCGCAAGCACGGCGTCAGCGACGCCAAGATCAATCTCGTCGCCGCCTGGCGCGAAGCACCGCAGTTCGATGCCCGCGAACGCGCCGCGCTGGCCTGGGCCGAAGCCCTGACCGTCCTCGCTCCCGGCGGTGCGCCGGATGCCGTCTACGCCGAACTGCAAGCCGTCTTCAGCGCCAAGGAAATCGCCGACCTGAGCTTCATGGTCGCCGAAATCAACGCCTGGAACCGCCTGATGGTCGCCTCGCGCACCCCGCCGCAAGCCGACTGAGCCGTCGTCGCGCTAGGCCCCGGTCGCCGGCCCGGCCGGCCGGGCCATGTACTGCACGTCCTCGCCATAGCTGGCGAGCTTGGCTTGCAGCGACGGCGACGGCGGCACCGCCCGGAAGCCGTAGCGCGCCCAGTAGGGTGCGGAATCCTGGATGGCCACCAGGGTGGCGCGGCCCAGCTGCCGGTCGTGGAGGCAGCGCAGGAACATCTCGACCAGCTCCCGCCCGGCCCCCGAGGCGCGGGCCGGCGGGGCAACGGCCAGATCGTGCAGATACAGGCAGTCCGGCTCCGGTGGCAGGCGGCAGTGCGCGGCATTGAGGCGCGGCGGGCTGGCGAAGCGCCAGGGCAGCGCGATCAGATAGGCGAGCGGTGCCCCCGCCCGCACCGCGATGAAGCAGGTGGCCGGCGAGGCGCGCAGTTTGGCCAGCAGCGAATCCGCCGACTCGGGCACGATCGCCGTGTAGCAGGCGGCCTGAATCGCCAGCACGGCGGCGATGTCGGCCTCCTCCATCATGCGGACAATGGCGTCCGGTGTTTCCAGGAACATGTGCTCTGCGCGGCAGCCCGCAGCTTCGGATGAAAGGCCGGCAGCCTACCCATTCGGCCGGGGCGGGGGAAGCCCCTCACCGCCCTGCCGGCCGTGCCCGCGGGTATTGCAGCGGCCAACAGGGAATGTGCGGCAGTTCGCGGCCGGGCAGCACCAGGTCGGCCTGACCGCCGGCGATGATCGCCTCGGCCTGGGCGGCTTCGGCGATCAGACCGACGGCGGCAATCAGAAGCCTTCCAGCACGATCTTGCCGCGCGCCTGGCCGCTTTCGATCAGCGCATGCGCCCGGCGCAGGTTGGCCGCGTCGATGCGGCCGAAATGCCCGGCCAGCGTGCTGCGGATGCGGCCGGCATCGACCAGCCGGGCCACTTCGCCGAGCAATTCGCCCTGCTTCGCCATATCCGCCGTGCCGAACAGCGAGCGGGTAAACATCATCTCCCAATGCACCGACACGCTCTTGCGCTTCAGCGGCACGATATCGAGGCTCGGCATGTCGTCGATCAGCGCGATCTTGCCCTGCGGTGCAATCAGTTCGACGAGCTCGGGAAAATGCTGCTCGGTCTGCGTCAGGCTGACCACGTAGTCGGCGTGCGCGTAACCCGCCGCCCGCAGTTCGCCGGCCAGCGGCCGGGTATGGTCGATCACCGCGTGTGCGCCAAGCTCCTGCAGCCAGGCGCGGGTTTCCGGCCGCGACGCGGTGCCGACTACCGTCAGCCCGGTCAGCTGGCGGGCCAGTTGCACGAGGATCGAGCCGACGCCGCCGGCCGCGCCGACCACCAGCAGCGTGCCGGTCGACCCGGCATGCAGCCCCAGCCGGTCGAACAGCATTTCCCAAGCGGTGATCGCCGTCAGCGGCAAGGCCGCGGCCCGGGCAAAATCGAGACTGGCCGGCATCTTGCCGACGAGGCGCGCATCGACGGCCTGCAACTCGCTGTTGCTGCCCGGCCGGTCGAGCGCCCCGGCGTACCAGACGCGGTCGCCGGGCGCGAAGCCGCGCACCGCGCTGCCGACCTGCAGCACTTCGCCGGCCGCATCCCAGCCGAGCACTTTCCACTCATCGGCAGCCGGCGCGACGCCGCGCCGCACCTTGGTATCGACCGGATTGACCGACACCGCGCGCACGGCGACCAGGAGGTCGTGCTCGCCAATGGCGGGGGTCGGCAACTCGACGTCGATCAGGGCATCCGGATGGTCGATGGGCAGGGATTGGCGATAGGCAATGGCTTTCATGAGGCGACTCCGTCAGGGGATTAAGGACGGGCCCAGTATCGTTTACGCAAAATGCCAAATAAACTAGACAAACAGCGAAACACTTTCAAAAATAAAATGAAAATAAAGAACCTGCACGATCTCGAATTGTTCGTCCGCGCTGCCGAGCTGGGCAGCCTGTCGGCCGCCGCCCGCCGCCTCGACCTGTCGCCGGCCTTGGCCAGCGCCGGCCTGAAGCGCCTCGAAGCCGAACTGGGCGTGCCGCTGATGCTGCGTTCGACACGCAGCCTGCGCCTGACGCGCGAAGGCGAACGCCTGCTGCCGGCGGCCCGCCTGGCGCTTGACGGCCTGCGCGACGCGGCCGAGGAAATCGCCACCGGCCGCACCGTGGTGCGCGACCACCTGCAGATTTCGCTGCCCTCCGATCTCGGCCGCAACCACATCCTCGGCTGGCTCGACGCCTTCCAGGAGCGCTACCCGGAAGTCACCTTCCACCTGCAGCTCAGCGACCGCCCGGCCGACGTTTACCGGCAGCCAGTCGATCTCGCCATCCGCTACGGCGTGCAGCATGATTCCGGCCTGGTCGCGCTGCCGCTGCACGCCGCCAACCGCCGCATCCTGTGCGCGGCGCCCTCCTATCTAGCGGCGCACGGCACACCAACAGCTCCCGAGCAACTGGCAAGCCACAACTGCCTGCGCTATCGCCTCGCCGACGAACTGCACGACCAGTGGCGCTTCGAGCGCGACGGCCGCGAACTGCGCGTCGACGTCAGCGGCAACCGCGCCTGCGACGACGGCGATGCGGTGCGCCGCTGGGCCGTCGCCGGCCACGGCATCGCCTACAAGTCAGGGCTCGACGTCGCCGACGACCTGGCCGCCGGTCGCCTGATCCGCCTGTGCCCGGAATGGCTGGGCGAAGCGACGCCGCTGGCGCTGATCTGCGCCGACCGCCGCCAGCTGTCGCCGACGGTGGTGCTGCTCAGGGAGCATTTGCGGGAGCGGTGCGAGAGGCTGGCGGGAAGTACAAGCGAGAATCGGTTTTAAAGACAGCAAGCT
>DASUZG010000321.1:0-6337 GCA_036376995.1 Azonexus sp.
CATCGTTGACCGGATTGACGCCGATGCTCACCGTACTCGTGGTCGTACCACCGTTGCCGTCGCTGATGGTCACCACGAAGCTGTCGCTGCCGTTGTAGTTGGCGTTCGGGGTGTAGGTGAAGGTACCGGTCGTCGCGTTGAGCACCACCGTGCCGTTGGCCGGGTTACCGCTGACGGCGTAGCCCAGGCTGTCGCCATCGGCATCGCTGGCGCTGATGCTGCCATTGACCGGGGTGTCCTCGTCGGTGGTCAGGCTCTGGTTGGCGCTGACCGGGGCGTCGTTGGCCGGCGTGACGGCCGGATCGACGTTGGCCGGCGTGCCGTCGACCGTGCCGTCGTTCGGCGTCAGGGTGAAGGCCGGCAGGTCGCTGCCGTTGTTGACCAGCGCCAGGCCGGCGGCCGTCAGCGTGACGTTGCCGTTGCCGTCCAGGGCGTAGTGCGTGGTGTCGGAGAGGGTCACCGTGACCGTATCGCCGTCGGCGTCCGCCGTGGTGTAGCTGGCGACCACGTCGCCCACGGCCGCACCGGCGTCTTCGACGAAGTTGTTGGTCAGCGTCACCGTCAGGGTCGGCAGGTCGTTACCTTGGCCTTCTCCCGGAGTGGCCGATCCCGCCGCATTCGTTGAGGTCGCCGTCTGCAGCGCGCCGATGGCCTGGTTTTCGGCTTCGGTGGCTGCCGCACCCTGGCTGGCGCTGGACTGGAAGGACTGGGAATCGACCGATTCGACAATGCGCGCAAATTCGACAAAAGTATGCCCCTCGCCGCTCGGGCCGGCAGCGCCGGCCGCCGGGTTTTCCAGCAGCGCATCGAGATCTTCGCCACGGGCCAGGGCCTTGGTGATGTCGCTAAAGGCCTTGGGCAGGTTGGCGACCGCACTGTCGGTGGCATCCGGCTTGGATTCGGCAGCGACTTCCGCATCGACGCGCACTACGTCGCCCGGCACCACCGTCAGTTGCCGCCCGTCGGCCAGTTGCAGCACCACCTGGGCGCCGTCGGCGGTAACCACCGATTCGCCTTCGCGAATCTCATCGCCGACCTTCAGCCGGCGCAGGCGCCCTTCGGCATTGCGGGCATAGGCTTCCCCGCTCAGGGACGAGACTTTGGCGAAAACTTGGGCTTGGGCCATGGCAGCACTCCTGACATTTTTTGCGATGCTGTCAGTTTAGGAAGGCTGTCGGGCCTGCACCATTGCACCAAAGTACAGTACCGCCGACGGCCCGGCGGCGTGCCGGCCTAGCGCGTCAGGCCGTTGATGCGCAGCGACAGCTGCAGGCGGTCGCGCAGACCGAGCTTTTCGAAGACGGAAGTCAGGTGCGCTTTGACCGTGCGCTCGGAAATATCCAGCTGGCGAGCGATTTCCTTGTTGCTGGAAGCCCCGGCGACGAGCCGGGCTACCTGCACTTCGCGTTCGCTGAGCAGTGCCGACCAGTCGTCGGCACGGGCTGCCGGCGGCTGGCGTTCGAGAATCCGGGCGCTGCTGCCCATGACCCGGCGCAGCAGGCTCTGGCCGACCCACAGGCCGCCGTTGCCAACCACCAGCGCTACCTGGCGCAGCACCTCGGGTGCCGCATAGCTGTTGCAGCAACCGGCGGCGCCGGCGGCCAGGGCCTGCAGCACCCCCTCCTCGTCCGGTTCGTCGCTGAGCACGATGAAATGCTGATCGGCAGCCGGCCCGGCGGCCGGCAGCACCGTTGCCAGCGCTTCGCCGGCGCGCAGGCGGAACCACAGGATGCCGGCCCCGACCGCCGTCCCGGCCTGGGCGCGGGCCAGCACCCGCGCTTCCGGCAGGGCTTCGAGCCAGGCCGGCAGGGCGACGGGGTGACGGTCGATGAACCAGTTCTGCATCAGCGCTCCGACATGGCGACGTTCTTGGCCCGCAACACCGGCTTCAGCAGATAGGCGAGAACGCTCTTCTTGCCGGTCAGGATATCCACCTCGGCGACCATGCCGGGAATGATCGGCAGGTTGGCTGCGCCGAAGCCCGGACGATTGGTGCGCACGCGGACGATATAGAAGGAGATGCCTTTCTCGTCGGTGACGGTATCGGCGCCGATATGTTCCAGCGTGCCTTCGAGCCCGCCGTAGATGGAGAAATCGTAGGCGGTAAACTTGACCATGGCCGGCTGGCCGGGCCGCAGGAAGGCGATGTCGCGCGGCTGGACGCGGGCTTCCAGCAGCAGCGCATCTTCCAGCGGCACGATCTCGATCATGTCCTTGCCCGGTTGGACAACACCGCCGACGGTATTGACCAGCAGCCGCTTGACCGTGCCCTTGACCGGCGAACGGATCGACGACTGCTTGACCCGGTCGGACAGGGCGACGCCCCCCTCGGTCAGGCTGTTCATCTTGCTGACCGCCTCCGACAGCTCGCGCCCGGCATCGTTGCGGAAACTCAGCTCGACTTCCTCGATCTTGCGCTGGGCTTCGCCGATCGCCGCCTGGACGCGGGTGATCTGGGCCGAGGCCATGTCGCGCTCGCCGCGGTAGCGGGACACGTCACGCTCCAGGCGCAGCAGTTCGACTTCGGAAATCGCACCGGTATTGATCAGGGGCCGCGTCACCGACAGCTCCCGTGAAGTCAGCTCGAAACCTTGCGCCGCCTGCGCCCGCCGCGCCTGAACCTCGTTCAGCTCCTGCTGGCGCTGGGCCAGCTGCTGGCGGGCGATCGACACCGCGGCCTGCATCTCGTCGCGCTTGGCGGTGTAGAGCTGGCGTTCCTGCTCAACCATCTCCGGCGCGGCCTTCAGCGCTTCCGGCGGCGGCACGAATTCCTTGCCGTCGGACAACGCCCGCAGGCGCGCCACCCGCGCCATCAGGGCCAGCGCCTGGGACTGGTTTTCCTTGACCGACGAGGCGAAGCGCGTCTCGTCGATCTTGATCAGCAACTGGTCGGGCTGCACCACCTCGCCCTCGCGGACCAGGATCTCGTCGACCAGACCACCGTCGATGCTCTGCAGCACCTGCAACTGGCGCGACGGAATGACCTTGCCCTCGCCACGCGTCACTTCGTCGAGCTGGGCGACGGCCGCCCACAGCACGAACACGGCGAAGACGATGCTGGTCGAGCGCAGCAGCACCCGGGCCCGCAGCGGTTCCTGGCGCAGCATGGCGAGATCGGCGTCGGTGGCGAAATCGACGACCTCGATTTCCTCCTTGTTCGGCAGGCGCCCGAGCAGCTTCTCGACGCGCGGCGCATTGGCCCTGGCAATTTTCTCCAGCCAGCCGTGGATCGCGGCGGACATCGACGACAGGCGCTTCATGAGGCCCTCCCGATGCGCCCGCCCTGCAGCGCCTGGATGACCTGATCGCGCGGGCCGTCGGCAACGACGCGGCCGTCATCGACAACGATGACGCGGGTGGCGAGATCGAGCAGGCTGTTGCGATGGGTGACGATCAGCACCGTCTTGTGCGCGGCCAGTTGCTTCAGGCGTTGCTTGAACTGCTGCTCCGAGGAAAAGTCCATCGCGCTGGTCGGCTCGTCGAGCAGCAGGATCGGCGGATCGAGCAGCAGCGCCCGGGCAATGGCGATGCTCTGGCGCTGGCCGCCGGAAACGGAATCGCCACGCTCGCCGATCATCATGTCGAAACCGTCCGGATGACGGTTGACGAAGTCCGACAGGCCCGCCGCCTCGGCTGCCGCGACGATGCTGGCATCGTCGGCATAGGGCGCACCGATGGCGATGTTCTCACGCAGCGTACCGTAGAACAGTGTGACGTCCTGGGCGACGTAGCCGATATTGCGGCGCAGGTCGGCCGGATCGAGCTGGCGCAGATCGACGCTGTCGATCAGCACGGCGCCCTCGGTCGGCTGGTAGAGGCCGAGCAGCAGCTTCTGCAGCGTCGTCTTGCCAGAGCCGATGCGGCCGATGACCACCACCTTCTCGCCCTGGGCGATGCGGCAATTGAAGCCCTTCAGCGCGCTGACCGAAGAATTCGGATAGTTGAAGCCGACCTCGCGGAACTCGATGTTGCCCTTCAGTTCCGGGCGATGCACGAAGGCCGCGTCGTCCGGCCGCTCGACCGGCTTGGCCATCACTTCCTCGAGCGAGGCCAGGGCCACCTTGGCATTGTGGTACTGCATCAGGAGGCCGACCATCTGGCCGAGCGGCGCCACCGCCCGCGAAGTCAGCATGGTGCAGGCGATCAGGCCGCCCATGCTGAGATGCCCCTCGCCGATCAGATAGACGCCGGCGATGATCACCACCACGTTGACCAGCTGCTGGATCTCCATCGCCCCGTTGCTGGCCGCCGCCGACAGGAAGCGCATCTGGTTGTTCACCCGCGAGACGAAAGCCACCGACTTTTCCCACTTCGACTGCATAACGCTTTCGGCGCCCTGCGTCTTGATGGTTTCCAGCGCGGTCAGGCTCTCGATCAGCGTCGCGCTGCGCAGCGCGCCGGCGCGGTAGGTGGTCTCCGACAGCGCATGCATTTTGTGCTGCAGGATGTAGGCATAAACGATGACGGCGACGATCGCCAACAGCACCGGAATGATCAACGGCCAGGCGATGATGGCGATGACCAGCACGAACAGCAGCGCGAACGGCAAGTCGATCAGCGCCGTCACCGACGCCGAGGTGATGAAGTCGCGCACCGTCTCGAACGAGCGCAGGTTCGCCGAGAAGGCGCCGACCGCCAACGGCCGGGCTTCGAGGCGCACGCCGAGCACCCGCTCCATGATATTGGCCGACAACTGCATGTCGATCCGGCTGCTGGCCAGATCGATGAAATAGCCGCGCAGCAGGCGCAGCATCATGTCGACGCCGATCACCAGCACAACCCCGAGCGCCAGCACCCACAGGGTTTCCATGGCCCGGTTGGGCACCACCCGGTCATAGACGTTCATCGTAAACAACGGCATCGCCAGGGCCATGACGTTGATCAGCAATGCCGCCGCCAGCACGTCGCGATAGACCGGCAGTTGTTCCGCCAGGGCGCCCCAGAACCAGTGGCGCAGCTTGACCTGGCCGACCTGCGGCGTGCGCCGGTCGAAGCGAAAATGCGGCCGGGCGAAGATGGCAACGCCGGCGTAGCGCGCCAGCAGTTCGTCGCGGCTGAGCAGCACCGAGCCCTGCCCGGTTTCCGGGAACAGCAGCCGGGCATTCTCGCCGTCGTCGTCCCAACCGAGCAGTACGCAGGCTTCCTCGCCCTTGAGCAACAGCACGGCCGGCAGCAGCACTTCGTCGATACGCTCCAGCGCCCGCCGCACCAGCTTGGCCGACATGCCGGCCCGGCTCGCCGCGCGGGCGAACAGCGACGGCGTCAGCGTGCCCTTCTCCAGCGGCAGGCCGGCCACCAGCGCCGCCCGCGTGCTCGGCCGGCCATGGATGCGCGTCAGTTCCACCAGGCAATCGAGCAGCGGATCGTGGTGAATCACATCCTCACGCAATCCGGAAACGCCGATTTCGGCCGAGCCGCTCATATTCTCCCCATACGCCTGCAAAATTCCGCCGATTCTAACGTGCGCGACGAATGGCGGTCCAAGAAAATGCAAAAAAGGCGGCCAAGGCCGCCTTTTTGACAATCCGGACACTTTTAAACAATTAACGGCACAATCAGCAAGGCCACGAGATTGATGATCTTGATCAGCGGATTGACCGCCGGGCCGGCCGTGTCCTTGTACGGATCGCCGACGGTGTCGCCGGTGACGGCCGCCTTGTGCGCATCCGAGCCCTTGCCGCCGAAGTTGCCGTCCTCGATGTATTTCTTGGCGTTGTCCCAGGCGCCGCCACCGGTGGTCATCGAAATGGCCACGAACAGGCCGGTGACGATGGTGCCGACCAGCAGGCCGCCGAGCGCCTGCGGCCCGAGCAGGAGGCCGACGACGATCGGCACGGCAACCGGCAGGATCGACGGGATCATCATTTCCTTGATCGCCGCCACGGTCAGCATATCGACGGCCCGCGAGTAATCGGGCTTGGCCGTGCCTTCCATGATCCCCGGAATTTCCTTGAACTGGCGGCGGACCTCGACCACCACCGCGCCGGCCGAGCGGCCGACCGCCTCCATGGCCATGGCGCCGAACAGGTAGGGAATCAGGCCGCCGATGAAGAGGCCGATGATGACCATGTGATTCGACAGGTCGAAGCTGATGCCGGTCATGCCGGCTGCCTCCAGGCCGTGCGTGTAGTCGGCGAACAGCACCAGCGCGGCGAGGCCGGCGGAACCGATGGCGTAACCCTTGGTCACCGCCTTGGTGGTGTTGCCGACGGCATCGAGCGGATCGGTGACGGCTCGCACTTCCGGCGGCAACTCGGCCATTTCGGCGATGCCGCCGGCGTTGTCGGTGATCGGCCCGTAGGCGTCAAGGGCAACGACGATGCCGGCCATCGACAGC
>DASUZG010000322.1:0-2128 GCA_036376995.1 Azonexus sp.
GGCGCAATCGCCGTAAACCCCTGTCGTACTAACGTAAATCAGCTGCCGTGGTAGACTGCCGCCCGCACTCAGGGCCGCCAGCAGATTGCCGGTACGCCGGTCGGTGCGGCCTTCGCCGGGCGGCGGCGCCAGATGCAGCACCAGGTCGGCCAAGCCGGCCAGTCGGCGCAAACTGGCCCGGTCGTCGAGATCGCCGATCAGCGGCCGTGCCCCGGCCGCGCGCCAGGCGGCAGCCCCTTGCGGATCGCGCAGCAATGCATGGACGCGATAGCGGCGGGCGAGGCGGGGGAGAATGCGGCGGGCAACGTCTCCGCTGCCGACAATCAGGATTTTTTGCACGCCGGCATTGTAGCCGACGACCAAGGGGAACCGATGAGCTACCAGATCACTGTCCAGCCGAGCGGCCGCCAGTTCGCCGCCGAGGCCGATGAAACCCTGCTCGACGCCGCGCTGCGCCACGGCCTGACGCTGCCCTACGGCTGCAAGGACGGCGCCTGCGGCGCCTGCAAGGGCAAGGTCGTCTCCGGCTCAGTGGAGCACGGCAAGGCCCAGCCGCATGCGCTGAAGGACGACGAGAAGGCCGCCGGCCTGACCCTCTATTGCTGCGCCACCGCGCAGTCCGACCTGGTCATCGAATGCAAGCAGGTGGCCTCGGCCAGCGACATCCCGGTCAAGACCCTGCCGGCGCGCATCGAGAAGCTCGAACGCCTGGCGCCCGACGTCATCGACATGCACCTGCGCCTGCCGGCCAGCGAACGCCTGCAGTTCTGGGCCGGCCAGTACATCGACATCCTGATGAAGGACGGCCGCAAGCGCAGTTTCTCGCTGGCCAACGCGCCGCACGACGACGCCGTGCTGCAGCTGCACATCCGCCACGTGCCGGGCGGCGCCTTCACCGAGCAGGTATTCACCAGCATGAAGGTGCGCGACATCCTGCGCTTCAACGGCCCGCACGGCACCTTCTACCTGCGCGAGGAATCGACCAAGCCGATCATCCTGGTCGCCGGCGGCACCGGCTTCGCGCCGATCAAGGCCATCGTCGAGCACGCCATCGCCGAGGAATGCACGCGGCCGATGGTCATCTACTGGGGCGCCCGCGCCCGCGTCGATCTGTATCAGGATGCGCTGCCGCAGCAATGGGCGGCCAGCCATCCGCACATCCGCTACGTGCCGGTGCTGTCCGAACCGGCGGCCGGCGATGCGTGGACCGATCGCACGGGCTTCGTCCACCAGGCGGTGATGGCCGACTTCCCCGATCTATCCGGGCACCAGGTCTATGCCTGCGGCGCGCCGGCGATGATCGACGCGGCCAAGGCCGATTTCACCACCCGCTGCGGCCTGCCGGAAGAAGAGTTCTTCGCCGACGCCTTCAGCTTCTCGGCGAACTGATCAGCGCTGCCAGGCGCAGCCCTGCAGCGTCCGGCCGTCGACGCGCAGCGTCGCGGTCCAGCCGAACACGGCATCGGCCATGCTGTCGCGGCACAACTTGTGCTCGAAGCGCAGTTCGAGCCGGCCGCCCTCGCCCTGGCCGGCAAATTGCGCGATCTCGCCCTGGCGCTCGAAGACGCGGTAGGGCACGCTGATCTCCGCGCCGCCCTGGCGCTGCAGGGTGACCTTGTCGCCGCCGGCCGCCAGCGCCCACTCCGGCTCGTGGCCGCTGGCCAGCCAGGCTTCGTCGCTGCCGCCCGGCTTCTGGCAGCGCCCGTCGGCGCGGGCCAGGTTGAGTTCGCTGGCGCGCAGCGCGTTGCCTTCGCTGACGCCGAGCAGTTCGACGTAGAACTTGCGGCCGTCGGCCAGGCCGGCCAGTTCCAGGCCGCGGCTGACCTGGCGGTCGGCCGAGACGTCCTCGACCAGCGCGTAGCTGCGGTCGCGGCAGGGGGCGAAGACCAGCTTGTCGCCATGCTTCATCAGGAAGCCGTAGGCCAGGCGCGGCGTCAAATCGGGCTTGGCCTCGCCGTCGGCCGCAACGGCCGGGGCGGTCGGCAGCGCCGGCGCCGCCGGGGCGGCAGGTGCCGCGTGGGCGGCAACGGAAAACAGCGCAGCGAGGAAGGGTGCGGTCAGCTTGATCATGGCAGCGGGCAATCGGGCGAACGGGTGGGCATTGTCGCCCGCCCGGCGCGGCGAAGGT
>DASUZG010000323.1:0-9323 GCA_036376995.1 Azonexus sp.
CACCTTCACCGTCACCCTGCCCTTCGCGCTGGCCGAGCGGCCGCCGCCGCGCTCCCTGCTCCGCCTCGACGGCGTTCATTGCCTGGTGATCGAGAGCGGCGACCTGGCGGCGGCGGATCTGCGCGTCTATCTCGAACATGCCGGGGCGCAGGTCGGCATCGCCGGCGACATTACCGAGGCGGCGCGCCAGGCCGCGGCCTGGAGCCTGGCGGTGATCGTCTACGACACCGGCTATGCCGAGCCGCCGCTGGACGAACTGCGGTCCGCCTTCGCCGCGCACCCGGCAGCGCATTTCCTGATCCTGACCCGCGGCCGCGGCCGGCGGGCGCGCGTCGAAGGGCCGGACGTGGTCTGCCTCGACGGCGACGGCCTGCGCCGCCAGGCCTTGCTGCGCGCGGTGGCGATCGCCGCCGGCCAAGCCTCGCCGGAAGTGATCCCGGACCCGGGCGACGACCTCCCGGACGACGACACCGTGGTCGCCCCCGGCATCGCCGAAGCCCGCGCCGCCGGGCGCCTGATCCTGGTCGCCGAGGACGACGAGATCAACCAGAAGGTCATCCTGCGCCAGCTCGGCCTGCTCGGCTACGCGGCCGAACTCGCCGGCACCGGCAGCGAGGCGCTGCGCCTGTGGCGGCAGGGCAATTACGCGATGCTGCTGACCGACCTGCACATGCCGGAAATGGACGGCTACGCGCTGGCCGCCGCCATCCGCCAGGAGGAAAGCGGCGGCCGGCGCATGCCGATCCTGGCGCTGACCGCCAATGCCCTGCGCGGCGAAGCCAACCGCGCCCGGGCGGCGGGCATGGACGAATACCTGACCAAGCCGATCCAGTTGAGCCAGCTGGGCGAGGCGCTGGAAAAATGGCTGCCGAAGGCGGCGGCCAGCGCGCCGGCAGTCCCGGCGCCGCCGCCGGCCGCCAGCCCGCGCCAAGTTGTCGATCTGGCGGTGCTGGCCGGGCTGCTCGGCCACAACCGGGCCAACCTGCACCGGCTGCTCGGCATCTACCAGACTTCGCTGCGCACCGCCCGCGCGGAATTCGAGGCGGCCCGGGCGGCCGACGACATCCGCGCGATCGCGGCCGTGGCGCACCGGCTGAAGTCGTCGTCGCGCTCGATCGGCGCCCTCGCACTGGGCGACATCTGCGCCGAACTGGAGAACGCCTGCCGCGCCGGGGACGCGGTCGCAATCACCGAAGGCACCGGCAAACTGGCGGCGGCGCTGGACGAAGTTGACGCCAGCGTCGTCGACCTGCTCAATACGCCGGGTATGGCCCTGGAGGAGATGCATGAAAATCCTGCTGATCGACGATGACCTCTTCGCGCTGAACCTGCTGGCGCAGCAGCTGGCCGACCTCGGTTGCGCCGACGTCGCCTGCTGCGACCGCGCCCACGATGCCCTGGCGCTGCTGGAACAAGACCGCAGCGCCAGCGACCTGGTGTTCTGCGACCTGCAGATGCCGGAAATGGACGGCATCGAGTTCGTCCGCCACCTGGCGCGCATCGCCTACGGCGGCCACCTGGTGCTGATCAGCGGCGAGGACGAGCGCATCCTGCGCACCGCCGAGAACCTGGCCCGCGCCCATCGCCTGAACGTCCTCGGCATGCTGCACAAGCCGGTGAGCAGCGAGCACCTGCGCAAGCTGCTGGCGCGCACCCCGCCCCGCCCCGCCGGCGCGCCGGCCGAGCAGCTCCGCAGCTACGGCCCGGACGAACTGCGGCGGGCGATCGCCGGCGGCGAACTGGTCAATCACTACCAGCCGCAGGTCGAACTGGCGAGCGGCGCCGTGGTCGGCGTCGAATGCCTGGTCCGCTGGCGCCATCCCGAACACGGCCTGGTCTTTCCCGACCGCTTCATCGGCGTCGCCGAGGAGCACGGGCTGATCGACGAACTGACCCGCTGCGTCCTCGGCACCGCCCTGGCCCAGCTGCGGCACTGGCGCGACAACGGCGTGCGCTGGCGGATGGCGGTCAACATCTCGATGGACAACATGACCCACATCGATTTCTACGACCAGGTGATGGACGGCATCCAGACGGCCGGCGTCACTCCCGCCGATCTCGTGCTGGAAGTGACCGAGTCGCGGCTGATGAACGATCCGCGGGCGGCACTCGACATCCTGACCCGCCTGCGCCTGAAGCGCATCGGCCTGTCGATGGACGATTTCGGCACCGGCCATTCGTCGTTGTCGCAGTTGCGCGACATTCCCTTCGACGAATTCAAGATCGACCGCGGGTTCGTCCACGGCGTCAGCGGCAATGACACGCTGCGCGCCATTTTCGACGCCAGCCACCAGGTGTCGCGGCAACTGGGCATGAAGACGGTGGCCGAAGGCGTCGAGGAGCGCGAGGACTGGGATTTCCTGCGCGCCTGCGGCTGCGACATGGCGCAGGGCTATTTCATCGCCCGTCCGATGCCGGCTGCCGACCTGCCGGCCTGGCTGGCCGACTGGGAACGGCGCCGGGCGGCTGAAGGCATCTGAAGCGCCCGCCGTTCAGTCGAAACGGTCGTCGCGCACCTGCACCCTGCCGGCCTCGACGCGCACCGGGAACACCGCGACCGGCTCGTAGGCCGGCGGCGACAGCGCTTCGCCGGTAACCAGCGAGAAGCGCGCCTGATGCCGCGGGCAGACGATTTCCAGGCCCTGCACCGGGCCGCCGGAAAGCATCTCGGCCTCGTGACTGCAGGTATCCTCGATCGCGTAGTAGCGCCCGTCGATGTTGAACACCGCCACCGGCACCCCGTCCACGTCCAGCCGCTGGCAGGCGCCGGGCGGCAACTCGGCGACGGCGGCGACATCGGTCCACGCGCTCATCGTCCCGGCCTCACACCAGCCCCAGCTGCAGGCGGGCCGCCTCGCTCATCATCGCCTTGTTCCAATGCGGCTCCCAGACCAGTTCGACATCGACCTCCTCGACGCCGGGCACCTGGCGCAACGCGTCGGCCACCGTCTGCGGAAAGGTCTGGGCGACCGGGCAGCCGGGCGCGGTCAGGGTCATCCGCACCTTGACCCGGCCGCACTCCGGCTCCACGTCGAGGCCGTAGATCAGCCCCAGATCGTAGATATTGACCGGAATTTCCGGGTCGAAGATCGTCCGCAGCACGAAGATCACGTCGCTTTCCAGTTCGTCCGGCGTCGGCATCCCGGGGGGTTGGCGGGCGTCCATGGTCGCTACTCCGTATTCACCGGCCCGCTGCCGCGCCCCTGCAGCGCCGCCTGCAGCGCGTGCCAGGCCAGCGTCGCGCACTTGATCCGGGTCGGAAAGGCGCGCACCCCGGCCAGCACCGCCAGCTTGCCGAGGCCCGCCGGCGGCACGTCGTCGGGCCCGGTCAGCAGCGCGTGGAAGGCGGCGAACAGCGCTTGCGCCTCGGCCACGCTGCGCCCCTGCAGCGCTTCCGTCAGCAGCGAGGCGGAAGCCATCGAGATGGCGCAACCGGCGCCTTCGAAGCGGGCTTCGGCGATCATGCCGTCGACCACCTGCAGGCGCAGCGTCAGGCGGTCGCCGCACAGCGGGTTGAAGCCTTCGGCCTGGTGGCTGGCGCCGGGCAGCGGGCCGAAATTGCGCGGCCGGCGGCCGTGGTCGACGATCACTTCCTGGTACAGGTCGCGCAGGTCGGCGTTCATGCGAACATCTCCCGCGCCACGGCCAGCGCGGCGAACAGCGCATCGACCTCGGCCCGCGTGTTGTACAGCGCGAACGAGGCGCGCACCGTGGCCGGCACGCCGAAATGCTCCATCACCGGCATCGCGCAGTGGTGGCCAGTGCGCACCGCGACGCCGCGGCTGTCGAGCACCGTGCCGATGTCGTGCGGATGGATGCCGGCCAGCGTGAAGGACAGGATCGCCCCCTTGGCGGCGGCGGTGCCGATCGGCGTCAGGCCGGCGAAATCCCGCGCCCGCGCCGTCGCGTAGGCGAGCAGCTCGCCTTCGTGGGCGGCGATGGCGGCCAGGCCGATGGCCTCGACGTAGTCGATGGCGGCGCCGAGCGCGATGGCGCCGGCGATGTTCGGCGTGCCGGCCTCGAACTTGAACGGCAGCTCGTTCCAGGTCGAACCGCTGAAGCGCACTTCGCGGATCATGTCGCCGCCGCCCTGCCACGGCGGCATCGCCGCCAGCAGTTCGCGCTTCCCGTAGAGCACGCCGATACCGGTCGGGCCGTACAGCTTGTGGCCGGAAAAGGCGTAGAAGTCGCAGTCGAGGTCGCGCACGTCGACCGCCAGGTGGGCCACCGCCTGCGCCCCGTCGAGCAGCACCACGGCGCCGGCCCGGTGGGCCAGGGCGACCAGTTCGCGGACCGGGTTGATGGTGCCGAGCGCATTCGACATGTGGGCCAGCGCCACCAGCCGGGTGCGCGGCCCGAGCAGTTCGGCGTAGCGCTCGACGATCAGCTGGCCGGCGGCATCGATCGGCGCCACGCGCAGCACGGCGCCGCTGCGCTGGCACAGCAGCTGCCACGGGACGATGTTGGAGTGATGCTCCATCGCGCTGAGCACGATCTCGTCGCCGGCGCGCAGGCCCTGGCCGTAGCTGCCGGCAACCAGGTTGATGGCTTCGGTGGTGCCGCGGGTGAACACGATTTCCTCGGCGGCGGCGGCATTGACGAAGGCGCGCACGCGCTCGCGGGCGCCTTCGAAGGCGGTCGTGGCTTCCTGGCTCAGGGTATGGACGCCGCGGTGGATGTTGGCGTTGCGGCGGCCGTAGTACTGCTCTTCGGCGGCGATCACCGCCGCCGGCTTCTGGCTGGTCGCGGCATTGTCGAGATAGACCAGCGGCCAGCCGTGCACTTCGCGCTGCAGGATCGGGAAATCGCGCCGCCAGCGCCCGGGATCGGGCGTCGCCGCGTCATGGAGCAGGGTCGCCATGCTGCCTCCTCACGGCCGCGGCAGGTGCGCCTGCAGCACCTGGTCGAGCCGTTCCTGCAGCACATCGACGCCGACCCGGTCGATGATCTCCAGCGCGAAGGCCCGCGTCAGCAGGCTCCGCGCCGCCGCCTCGGCGATGCCGCGGGTGCGCAGGTAGAACACCTGGTCGGCATCGAGCTGGCCGACCGTGGCGCCGTGGCTGCACTGCACGTCGTCGGCCCGGATATCGAGCTGCGGCTTGCTGTCGACCTCGGCTGCGTCCGACAGCAGCAGGTTGTGGTTGGCCTGCCGGGCATCGCTCTCCTGGGCGCCGGGATGGACCGCAACGCAGCCGCTGAAGACCGCCCGCGCGGCGCCGCCGAGCACGCCCTTGTACAGTTCGCGGCTGGTGCAGCGCGGCTGGCGGTGTTCGATCCGGGTATGGTGGTCGAGGTGCTGGCGGCCGCCGGCGACGTACAGGCCGTCGAGCGTGCAGGAAGCGCCCTCGCCCTGCAGCGCCACGGCGATGCCGGTCCGTGCCAGGCGCCCGCCGAAGGCGTAGGCGCCGGAGACGAAGCGGCTGCCGGCGGCCTGCGCCACATTGACGCCGGCGAGATGGAAGGCGTGCGGGCTTTCCTGCTGCAGCTTGTGGTGTTCGAGGCTGGCGCCGGCATCGAGCACCAGGTCGCTGACGGCATTGGTGAAATAGCTGTCGTCGGCCGCCGCGACGTGCTGCTCGACGATCACCGCGGCGCTGCCGGCGCCGGCCAGCACCAGGTTGCGCGGCTGCACCGCCAGCCTCGCCTCGCTGGCGACGAACAGCCAGTGGATCGGCGCCTTGACGCGGGCCCCCGGCGGCAGGCGCAGATAGGCGCCATCGGCCATGAAGGCGAGGTTGAGGTCGGCGACGGCCGAGGACGGCGGGTAGGGCGCCAGCTGCGCCGCCAGTGTCTCGTCGCCGGCGGCAAGCTGCGGCGCCAGGCTGCCCAGTTCGACGCCGGCCGGCAGCCGGCCGGGGCGCGACAGCTCCGGCGCGTAACGGCCATCGACGAAGACCAGCAGATGGCTGCCGGGCAGCGCCCAGGCCGCCACCCGCGCGGCCAGATCGGCGCCGGAGCGCGCCGGCCGCACGTCGAAGCGGACGGCTTCGAGCGCCGCCAGGCTGGTGTATTTCCAGTCCTCGTCGCGCAGCGTCGGAAAACCCTGCTGCACGAAGCGGCCGATCGCCGCGGCACGGGCCGTATCGAGCCAGCCGAGCCGGCGCCCCGGCAACTCGTGGCGGACGTCCTCGAAGGCCGTCAGGTAATCGGCGACGTTGCCGGCCGGCCGGGCGGTCATGCCCCGGCCTCCGCCACCGCCGCGTAGCCGCTGCGTTCCAGTTCGGCAGCCAGCTCGCGCCCGCCGGAACGGACGATGCGCCCGTCGGCGAGGACATGGACGTAATCCGGCACGACATGGTCGAGCAGGCGCTGGTAATGGGTGACCAGCACGATGGCCCGCTCCGGGTTGCGCAGCGCGTTGATGCCGGCAGCGACCACCTTCAGCGCGTCGATATCGAGGCCGGAGTCGCTCTCGTCGAGCAGCGCCAGCGCGGGTTCAAGCAGCGCCAGCTGCAGGATCTCGTTGCGCTTCTTCTCGCCGCCGGAGAAGCCGGCATTGACCGGCCGGTACAGCAGGCTCTCGTCCATCGCCATGGCCTTGAGCTTGGCGCGCACCAGGGCCAGGAAGTCGATGGCGTCCAGCTCCGGCTGGCCGCGGTGGCGGCGCAGGGCATTGACCGCGGCCTTGAGGAAATAGACGTTGGCGACGCCGGGAATCTCGACCGGGTACTGGAAGGCCAGGAAAACCCCCTCGCGGGCCCGCTCCTCGGCGGCCAGGGCGAGCAGGTCGGCACCGCGGTAGCGGACTTCGCCGGCCGTCACCTGGTAGCCGTCGCGGCCGGCCAGCACATGGGCCAGCGTGCTCTTGCCGGAGCCGTTGGGGCCCATGATGGCATGCACTTCACCGGCCTGGACGCTGAGATCGAGGCCCTTGAGTATCGGTTTGCCCTCGACGCTGACCTGCAGATTGTGAATCTCCAGCATGGCGCGCTCCCTTCTAGCCGACGCTGCCCTCGAGACTGACGCCGAGCAGCTTCTGCGCTTCGACTGCGAATTCCATCGGCAGCTCCTGGAACACTTCCTTGCAGAAGCCGTTGACGATCATCGACACCGCATCCTCGGCCGACAGGCCGCGGCTCATGCAGTAGAACAGCTGGTCCTCGCCGATGCGCGAGGTGGTGGCCTCGTGCTCGACGCGGGCGGTCGGCTGCTTGACCTCGATGTAGGGGAAGGTGTGGGCGGCGCAGCGGTCGCCGAGCAGCAGCGAATCGCACTGGCTGTAGTTGCGCGCCCCGACCGCGCTCTTGGCGACCTTGACCAGGCCGCGGTAGGCGTTGTGCCCGTGGCCCGCCGAAATGCCCTTGGAAACGATGGTGCTCTTGGTATTCCGGCCGAGGTGGATCATCTTGGTGCCGGTGTCGGCCTGCTGATAATGATTGGTCAGCGCCACCGAGTGAAAGGCGCCGTGCGACTCGTCGCCCTTGAGGATCACGCTCGGGTATTTCCAGGTGATCGCCGAGCCGGTCTCGACCTGGGTCCAGGAAATCTTCGAGCGGGCGCCGCGGCACTCGCCGCGCTTGGTCACGAAGTTGTAGATGCCGCCCTTGCCGTCCTTGTCGCCCGGATACCAGTTCTGCACCGTGGCGTAGCGGATCTCGGCATTGTCCAGCGCGATCAGCTCGACCACCGCCGCGTGCAGCTGGTTCTCGTCGCGCATCGGCGCCGTGCAGCCTTCGAGGTAGCTGACGTAGCTGTCGCGCTCGGCGATGATCAGCGTGCGCTCGAACTGGCCGGTGTTGATCGCGTTGATGCGGAAATAGGTAGACAGCTCCATCGGGCAGCGCACGCCGGGCGGGATGTAGCAGAAGGAGCCGTCGGAAAAAACCGCCGAGTTGAGGCAGGCGAAATAGTTGTCGCTGTAGGGCACGACGGTGCCCAGATACTGGCGGACCAGGTCCGGATGTTCGCGCACCGCTTCCGAGAAGGAGCAGAAGATGATGCCCAGGCTTGCGAGCTTGTCCTTGAAGGTGGTCGCCACCGAAACGCTGTCGAACACCGCGTCGACCGCGACGCCGGCCAGCAGCTCGCGTTCCTGCAGCGGCACGCCGAGTTTTTCATAGGTGCGCAGCAGGGCGGGATCGACCTCGGCCAGGCTTTTCGGCCCGTCGCCGCGCGTCTTGGGCGCCGAGTAGTAGCTGATCGCCTGGTAGTCGATCGGCGGATGATGCACCGTGGACCAGCCCGGCTCGCTCAGCGTCAGCCAGTGACGGTAGGCCTGCAGCCGCCAGTCGAGCATGAACTGCGGCTCGTTCTTCTTGGCCGAGATCAGGCGGATCACCGCCTCGTTCAGGCCGTGCGGCACCGTATCGGCTTCCAGCTCGGTATGAAAACCGTGCCGGTAGCCCTGGCTGACCAGATCGTCGAGCTTGATGGTTTCCATGGGCATGGGGCACCTCCTTCGCCGATTGGACCGGCCGGTGCGGCCATCGTTCAGGCGGGCGACCGGGCGCCCGGCTGCCTTACAGGGCCATGCTGGCCAGCGGGTCGTCCTGCGGGAAGCGCTCGGCGTAGGCCGGATCGGGCGCCGGGTTGCTGCCGTCGGCGAGCGTCAGGAAATGGTCGAGGTGGCGTTCGGAGGCCGGCGCCAGGCGCCGGTACAGTTCCTTGCACAGCAGCCGCGCCTTCTGCCCGGGCCAGTCGGCCGGCAGCAGCACGTCCGGCAGTTCCGGGTCGCGCAGCAAGAGGCGGCGGTAATCGTGGATCAGCAGCGTGCGCAGCAGGAAGGCGTCTTCCTCGGCGACCTCGGCCTGGCGGTCGCGGCGCAGCTCGGCCAGGATCGGCAGGTAGGTGGCGACGAAACCGGCGTAGGCGCCGGCCAGCTCGTCGAGATTCCAGGCCCGGCGGACCAGGTCGGCGTCGTTGGCCGACAGGCCGGAGCGCGAATCGGCGGCGAGCAGCGGCATCAGCCGGTCGAGGTGGGACGACAGGCCTTCGGCGACCAGGGCGTCGAAGGCGGCGGTCAGGTCGGCGGAAGGGTGCACGAAGCAGTCGGCGCCGAGGACGCCGAAGCCCTGCCAGAACAGCGCCCGGCGCAGGTGCTCGCGCTCCTTCGGATCGAATTCGCCGACGGCCAGGATCAGCCGCCAGCGGCGGTCCCACAGCGGCGCGTGCGAGGCGTAGATGTGGCGCGAGGCTTCCTCGAAGCGGCGGCGCCCGGAGTTGGTCAGCACGTAGTCGGCACGCCGGCCGACGGTCTCGGTGCGCAGCCATTCCTCCTTGGCCAGCCGGAAGACCGAGGTGCGGATCAGGCGCTCGTTGAGTTCCAGGGGTTCGAGCAGGCGGATCAGGCTGCCCAGCCAGACGCGGCCGCCGCGCGGCAGGAT
>DASUZG010000324.1:0-2133 GCA_036376995.1 Azonexus sp.
CGCGAGGCTCCCGGCCAGCACGAACAGGTGCCAGATGCCGTGCCAGTGGCGAAAGCGCCGGTCGTAGGCGAAGAAGACGATGCCGGCCGTGTAGCAGACGCCGCCGGCCGCCAGCCAGAGGAAGCCGGCCACGCCGAGGCGCGCCAGCAGCGGCTCGATGGCGACCAGGACGATCCAGCCCATGGTCGCGTAGATGACGAGCGACAGCACCCGCGCTTCCGAGCGCGGCTTGATTTCCTGCAGCATGCCGAGCAGCGCGAGGGTCCAGACGATGGCGAACAGCGTCCACCCCCACGGCCCGCGCAGGCTGATCAGGCAGAAGGGCGTGTAGCTGCCGGCAATCAGGAGGTAGATCGAGAGATGGTCGAGCTTCCGGAAGATCAGCTTCAGGCGGCCGCGGACGCTGTGGTAGGTGGTGGAGATGCCGTAGAGCAGCACCAGCGTCGCGCCATAGACGGCGACGCTGCCCATCCGCCAGGCGTCGCCGCTGGCGTTGGCCCGGATCTGCAGCCAGATCGCCCCGCCTACCGCCAGCACGGTGCCGACCAGGTGCGTCCAGGCGTTGAAGCGTTCTCCGTAGTAAATGGCGCGCCCTCCCTCGTAATCGCGGGATGCCCGGAGCGGCCGTGCGGCGCGCTGCCGGGCACAAGTCGGACAGCATCCCGGCGGCCGGGTTCCGGCGCCCGCGGGGCGGCGAATATAATGCGGCCCCATGGCTTCCTCCCCGCAACGCAGCGTCCGTCCACGACGCGATGAACCTTCCCGCGACACCCTGACCGCCGATGCCCGGCGCCTGCTGGCCCTGCAACGCGAGTTGCAGCGCGCGGCCGGTACCAGGCGCGACCAGGCGCAGGCCGACCTCGGCGCGCTGCTCGCCCAGTCGCAGGCGGCCGTCGTCGCCCGGCGGGCGAAACTGCCGCGACCGGAATTCCAGGCCGACCTGCCGGTCAATGAGCGCCGCGCCGACATCGCCGAGTTGATCGCCAAACATCAGGTGGTGATCGTCTGCGGCGAAACGGGCTCGGGCAAGACCACGCAATTGCCGAAAATCTGCCTCGATCTCGGCATCGGCGCCCGCGGCCTGATCGGCCACACGCAGCCGCGGCGTCTGGCCGCCCGCTCGGTGGCGACACGCCTGGCGCAGGAGCTGAAGACCCAGGTCGGCGCCGGCGTCGGCGTCAAGATTCGCTTCCAGGACCGCACCGGCCCCGAGAGCTGGGTCAAGCTGATGACCGACGGTATTCTGCTGGCCGAATCGCAATCCGATCCCTACCTGAACGCCTACGAGGTGATCATCATCGACGAGGCGCACGAGCGCAGCCTCAACATCGACTTCCTGCTCGGCTACCTGAAGCAGCTGCTGCCGCGGCGCCCGGACCTCAAAGTCATCATCACCTCGGCGACCATCGATGCCGAGCGCTTTGCCCAGCATTTCAACGGCGCACCGGTGATCGAAGTGTCCGGCCGGCTCTATCCGGTCGACGTGCGCCACCGGCCGGTCGCCGATCTGGAGCAGGACGACGACGAGCGCGATCTCTACGACGCGATTGTGGATGCCGCCGACGAACTGGCGCGCCTCGGCCCCGGCGACATCCTGGTTTTCCTGCCCGGCGAGCGGGAAATCCGCGAGGCGGCCGAAGCCCTGCGCAAACGGGCGCTGGCCCGGCCCGGCTTGAGCACCGCGCATGCCCCGGAAATCCTGCCGCTCTTCTCGCGCCTGTCGGCCGGCGAGCAGGACCGCATCTTCAAGCCTTCCGGCGGCCAGCGCCGCATCGTGCTGGCGACCAACGTCGCCGAGACCTCGCTGACCGTGCCCGGCATCCGCTACGTGATCGACAGCGGGCTGGCCCGCGTCAAGCGTTATTCCTACCGCAACAAGGTCGAGCAGCTGCAGGTCGAGAAGATTTCCCAGGCCGCCGCCCGCCAGCGCGCCGGGCGCTGCGGCCGGGTCGCCGCCGGCGTCTGCATCCGCCTCTACGACGAGGAGGATTTCAACGCCCGGGCGCCGTTCACCGATCCGGAAATCCTGCGCTCGTCGCTGGCCGGCGTGATCCTGCGCATGAAGTCGCTGCGCCTGACCGACGTCGAGAGCTTTCCCTTCATCGAGCCGCCGCCGGCCAAGGCGATCAGCGA
>DASUZG010000325.1:0-2069 GCA_036376995.1 Azonexus sp.
ACCCGGCGTGTTTCGCTTGGCTACGCGCTGATCTTCACCGCCGGCGGCGCGCTGATTCTCGGCGGCCTGCTGGCCAGCGGCCTGACCCCGTTCGTGATTGCCGCCGCCGGCGCCTTCATGCTGCTCGGGCCGGTCTTTCTCGCCGGCTTCTACGGCATCGCCGCGGCGCACGAGGCCGGGCAGGGCGGTGGCGTGGGCGCGGTGCTCGCCGGCTTTCGCCGGGCGGCGCCGGCGCTGTGGGTGCTGGCGCTGGTCTGCGCGCTGCTGTTCATGATCTTCATCACCGATGCCGCCATCCTCTACAGCTACATGGTCGGCGGTACGTCGGTGTGGCTTGCCGAGCTGCCAGCCGATCCCCGTGCCGTCGGCCGCTTCCTGTTGTGGGGCGGCGCTTCCGGCCTGTTTATCGCCTTCCTGCTCTACGCCGTCTCGGCCTTCGCCGTGCCGCTGCTGTGCGAGCGGCGGGCCGGCCTGGTCGGCGCCGTGGTGACCAGCGTGCGGGTGGTGTTCGGCAATTTCGTGCCGGCCATGCTGTGGGCGCTGTTGCTCGCCACCACCATCATCGGCAGCTGCCTCGTGCTGCCCTTGCTGCCGCTGACCTTGCCGTGGCTGGCCTATGCCGGCCGGGCGCTGTACCGGCAGGTGCTGCCGGCCGGCTGAACGCCGGCCGGCCGTACCCATCAGGTGCCGAGCGTCATCAGCGTCGTGTTGCCGCCGGCGGCCGTGGTGTTGGTGCTGACCACACGTTCGGCCAGCATCCGGTACAGCGGGTAGCGCCGGCCCGTCGCGCCGGGCAGATAGACCGGCAGCAGCGGCCCGGGCTCGGCCGCCAGATGGCGACGCAGCGCGGCGTCGTCGTGCTCGCTCAACACGCCGGCCAGGCCGGTGTAGTCACCAGGCCGGCGCCATTCGATGTGGCGGGCCAGGGCTTCGGGCAGCAAGGCGCGTCGGCGCGCGGCGCTGGCATCGTCGGGGGCGGCGACGCCGTTGCCGGTGGCGAAGGCGGCAGCCAGCTGGCGCAGCCATTCATCGTCGGCGTCGGCCAGGCAGAGCAGGCGCCCGCGCGGCGCGAAAGCGAGGCAGTTGCGTTCGCCGGTCGGTCCCGGCAGGTCGAAGCAGGCGTGCAGGAGACTGTGTTCGGCGTATTCCGTGCATTGCTGCGCGAGGTCCCGGCGGCCGGCGGTGAAGGCCCATTCGGCCAGCAGGCGGAAGGCCGAGTGCGGATCGAGCAGGCTCGCCTTGCGCCGCCCCGGATGGCCGTGCAGCGCCGCTTCCTCGCTGTCGCCGAGGCGGTGCAGGTAGAGCGGCCCGCCGGCCTTCGGCCCGGTGCCGGAAAGGCCTTCGCCGCCGAAAGGCTGGACGCCGACGACGGCGCCGACCATGTTGCGATTGACGTAGATGTTGCCGACCCGCACGCCGGCGACGATGTGCCCGACCGTCTCGTCGATGCGGCTGTGCACGCCCAGGGTCAGGCCGTAGCCGAGGCGGTTGATGGCCGCCAGCAGCGCGTCGAGCTCGCCGTCGGCATAGCGCAGGACGTGGACCACGGGGCCGAACACTTCGCCGTCGAGTTCGTCGAGGGCGGCGATCTCGATCACGGTCGGCGGCACGAAGCAGCCTTCGGCGCAGGCCGCCGGCAGCGGCAACTGGTGCACCGGCCGACCGTGGCTGCGCATGCGCTCGATGTGGGCAATCAGTTTCTGCTGCGCCTCGGCGTCGATGACCGGGCCGATGTCGGTGGCAAGGTCGCCCGGGTCGCCGAGCGTCAGTTCCGGCATGGCCGTCTTGAGCAGGGCCAGCGTGCGCTCGGCTATGTCTTCCTGCAGGCATAGCACGCGCAGCGCCGAGCAGCGCTGGCCGGCGCTGTCGAAGCCGGAGAGCAGCACGTCCTGGACGACCTGCTCGGCCAGTGCCGAGGAGTCGACGATCATCGCGTTCTGGCCGCCGGTTTCGGCGACCAGCACCAGGGGCCGACCATGTTCGTCGAGCCGGCCCGCGAGGCTGCGTTGCAACAGGCGCGCAACGTCGGTCGAGCCGGTGAACATCACGCCGCGAATGCGCGCATCGGC
>DASUZG010000326.1:0-5308 GCA_036376995.1 Azonexus sp.
TATGCAGTTCCGGCCGGCTGATGTCGCCGATGAAGAAGCCGAAATTGAGGGTGGCGGCGAGGACGATGAAAAAACCGAAAATGACTTTTTCCAGATTCATGGCCCTCTCCCCTTTTACATGATTTCTGCCAGCTTAACGCGTTTCGACCGGTGCCGTCTGCGGCGGCGCGCTGCGGGCGCCGCCCGGGGCGCTGGTGTCGATGCGGCGGGTGTCGCCTTCGGAGACCACTTCCATGATGGTGACGACGCGGCGGACCCCGTCGGTGGTGCGGGCGACCGCAACGGCAACCTTGGCTTCGCGGTCGTTGACGATGCCCATCAGGTAGGCGACGCCGTTCTCGGTGACGACCTTGATGTGATTGGCCGAGAGCTGGTTGGAGTCGACCAGGCGGGCCTTGAGCTTGGAGGTGATGTAGCTGTCGTTGCTGCGGTTGCCGAGCGAGGAGGCCGGGCCGACGCCCAGCTCGTTGTACACCTCGCGCACGCCGTCGACCATGCGCACATTGGCCTCGATCGCCGCCTTGGCGTCGGCGCTCGGCGTTTCGCCGGTCATCAGCAGGCGCTTGTTGAACACCGTGAAATTGATGTGCGAGGCATCCTTGTACTGCTCGGGGATGCGCAGCCGCGCCTTCCACTCGATGGTTTCGTCATCGGTCTGGGTGCCGGTCGTGCGGCGGTCGTGGGCCGACATGGCGCCGACGGCGGCACCGGTGACGAGGGCCGGGACGCAACCCTGGAGCAGCGGCAGGGCAGTGAGCAGGGCGGCGGTGGCGAGGGCAAGCTTGAACTTTGGCATCATTCGACTCCCAGAAGTAGCGCGTCGATGCCATCGCACAGGCAATGGATGACGAGCAGGTGCGTTTCCTGAATCCGCGCCGTCCGGTCGGCCGGCACGCACAGATGAATGTCGTCGTCGCGCAGCATCTCGCCGATCTGGCCGCCGCCCTTGCCGGTCAGCGCGACCACGTGCATGTCGTGCTCGTGCGCCGACTTGATCGCCTCGATCACGTTGGCCGAATTGCCGGAGGTCGAGATGGCCAGCAGCACGTCGCCGGCGTGGCCGAGGCCGCGCACCTGGCGGGCGAAGATCTGGTTGAACGAATAGTCGTTGGCCACCGCGGTCAGGATCGAGGTGTCGGTGGTCAGCGCGATGGCCGCCAGTTCCTGCCGCTCGGCCTCGAAGCGGCCGATCAGCTCGGCGGCGAAGTGCTGGGCGTCGGCAGCCGAGCCGCCGTTGCCGCAGGCGAGGATCTTGCCGCCATTGACCAGGCTGGCGGTGATCGTCTCGATCGCCGCGGCAATCGGCGGCGACAGCGCTTCCACGGCCTGCAGCTTGGTTTGGACGCTGTCTTCGAAATGCTGGGCGACGCGGGCAATCAGATCCATGTAATTCAATCGCGGGGGAGAGTGATTCGATCGGGGCATTTTACATCACAGCTCGACGAAGACCTCGAAACGGACCCGCCGCCACGGGTCGGGGTGGCGGCTCAGGGCGGCGATGCGGCCGACCAGCCGGTCGCCGGCATCGAGCGCGGCCGCCAGCGCCCGGTTGCCGGCGCGCGGCACGTAGCCAAGCTGGCGGCCGTGCCATTCGACGCGGATGGCGTGGCGGTCATGGCGATTGTCCGGCTCGCGGATCAGTTCCAGCCGGTCGCCGACCTGCAGGCTTTCCCACTGCTCGCCGACGGCGTAGTACTGGCTGCCGGCCAGCGGCGAATTCTGGATCAGGACGCGGATGCCCTCGGCCCGGGCGGCGCCCAGGCACGCCGACAGGCCCAGCAGCAGGCTAAGCGTCGGCAGCAAACGCATCGCGCAGCCAGTCGATCCGTTCGCCGTCGAACAGCACGCAGTCGAAGCGGCAGTCGCAGTCCGGCCGCCCGGCCAGGTAGTGGCGGGCGGCGAGCACGATGCGCCGCTGCTTGGCCGTCGTGATGCTGGCGGCGGCGCCGCCGAAGTCGCCGCGCCGGCGCAGGCGCACTTCGACGAAGACCAGCGTGTCGCCGTCGCGGCAGATCAAGTCGATCTCGCCGCCGCGGATGCGGAAATTGCGCCCGATCACGCGCAGGCCGTGCCGCTCGAGATGCCGGGCAGCCGCCGCCTCGGCTTCGCGGCCGCGCACCGTGGTGGTATCGTCCTTATTTGCCCGCATTGCCCGTTAAATGACAAAAGAATACGCCGCATTGTATGTCGTCCCGACGCCGCTCGGGAATCTGGCCGACCTGACCCGGCGTGCCGAGGAAGTGCTGCGCACGGTGCCCTGGGTCGCCGCCGAGGACACCCGGCACAGCATGCCCTTGCTCAAACAATTGGGTTCATCGGCGCGGACCCTGCCGGCGCACCAGCACAACGAGCACGCGGCGGCAGCGCGCATCGTCGAGCGGCTGCAGGCCGGCGAATCGGTGGCGCTGATTTCGGATGCCGGCACCCCGGGCATTTCCGACCCCGGCGCCCGCGTCGTCGCCGCGGTGCGCGCCGCCGGCGGCCGGGTGGTGCCGCTGCCCGGGCCGTGCGCGGCGGTCACCGCGCTGTCCGCTTCCGGCCTGACCGACGAGCATTTCCTGTTCTACGGCTTCCTGCCGGCCAAGGGCGGCCAGCGCCGGCAGGCCATCGAAGCGCTACGCGAGCAGCAAGCGGCGCTGGTTTTCTACGAGGCGCCGCACCGCGTGCTGGAAACCGTCGCCGACCTGGCCACCATCCTGGGCGAGCGCACGCTGGTCATCGCCCGCGAACTGACCAAGCTGTTCGAGAGCATCCACAGCGGCCCGCTGGGCGAGGCGCAGGCCTGGCTGCAGGCGGATGCCAACCGCCAGCGCGGCGAATTCGTGCTGCTGGTGTCCGGCGCGCCAGCCGGTGGCGACGACGGCGAAGGCGAGCGGGTGCTCAAATTGCTGCTGGCCGACGGCCTGCCGGTCAAGCAGGCCGCAAAACTGGCGGCAGCGATCACGGGGGCGGCAAAAAACGCGCTTTATGACCGCGCGCTGGCCCTGAAAAGCTAAAATCCGCGAATATTTCCCCGAGTATCCGTTCATGCAACTGACCATCACCTGCCCCGACGACTGGCATCTCCATCTGCGCGACGGCGAAGCCCTCGCTGCCGTGCTGCCGCACACTGCCGCCCAGTTCGCCCGGGCCATCGTCATGCCCAACCTGAAGCCGCCGGTGACCACCGTCGACCAGGCTGCCGCCTACCGTGACCGCATCCTCGCCGCCTTGCCGCAAGGCCTGTCGTTCGAGCCGCTGATGACGCTGTACCTGACCGACAACACGCCGCCGGCCGAGATCGCCAAGGCGGCCGCTTCCAGCTTCGTCAAGGCGGTGAAGCTGTACCCGGCCGGGGCGACGACCAATTCCGACGCCGGCCTGACCGACATCCGCAAGGCCGACGCGACGCTGGCCGAAATGGAGCGGCTCGGCCTGCCGCTGCTGGTGCATGGCGAAGTCACCGACCCGGCGATCGACCTGTTCGACCGCGAGAAAGTCTTCATCGACACCGTGCTGCTGCCGCTGACGCAACGCTTTCCGCAGCTGAAAGTGGTGATGGAGCACATCACCACCCAGGATGCCGCCGAGTTCGTCGCCGGCACGCCGGCCAACGTCGCCGCCACCATCACCGCCCATCACCTCTTGTACAACCGCAATGCGATCTTCCAGGGCGGCGTGCGCCCGCACTGGTACTGCCTGCCGGTCCTGAAGCGCGAGACGCACCGCCAGGCGCTGGTCGCCGCGGCCGTGTCGGGCAATCCGAAATTCTTCCTCGGCACCGATTCGGCGCCGCACGCCAAGCTGACCAAGGAAGCCGCCTGCGGCTGCGCCGGCTGCTATACGGCGTATGCCGCCATCGAGCTCTATGCCGAAGCCTTCGAGCAGGCCGGCGCGCTCGACAAGCTGGAAGCCTTCGCCAGCTTCCACGGTCCGGACTGGTACGGCCTGCCGCGCAATGCCGGCACCGTCACGCTGGTCAAGGAAAACTGGACCGTGCCGGCCGACTACCCGTACCTCGCCAGCGACCGCCTGGTGCCGCTGCGCGCCGGCGAAACCCTGTCCTGGAAAATGCGCTGAGGAAAATCGCCATGCGTCTGCGTTCCCTGCTGCTCCCCCTGCTCGCCGCCCCGCTGCTGGCCGCCTGCGTCAATGACGGGGCGACCTACGAGATCGACGGCACCCGCGAGCACGTGCTGTCGGTGATCCGCGAACAGCCGTATTTCTGGGACAGCAAGGTCGAGTTGTACCTGGTCGTTTCGCGCATGCCGGCCTGCATGCGCCGGCACAGCCTGGGACCGGCCACCGACAAGACGCGGGTCGAGGTCTGGCAGGTGCCCTCGGGCGCCTTCATTGTCCGCGCCGGCAAGCGCCTGTTCGCGACCGAGACGCAGACCTGCGTCAGCTTCGCGAAGCTCGACGCCGAGCCGGTCGAAGGCATGGGCGAGTTGAAGGGCGTCTTCCGGATGCAAAAGGGCGCCTGGACCTTCGTCAAGGAAGCGGTGCCCGGCGCCGGCGACGCCGAGGAGTGAGCGCCGGGGCGCGCTACCCGGGGCCGCTGTTCGCGCCGCTGCGCCACTGGCTGGCGCAATTGCCGGATGCGCCGGCGACGGCCGGCCTCAACGCATTGCTGGCCCGCCACCCGGTGAGCGGCGAGCATGGCGAGCCGATCCGCTTCGTGCCGCCGGCCGCCGACGGGCTGGCCTACGAGTGCCGCATCTGGACGCAGGGTGCGGTCGAGACGCGGCCGGACAACTGGCACGATTTCTTCAATGCCCTGGTCTGGCTGACCTTTCCGCAGGCCAAGCGGGCCATCACGGCCGCCCACGTGGCCGCCATGGCGCCGGCCGGCGCCGCCCGCGGTACGGTGCGCGACGCGCTGACGCATTTCGACGAGTGCGGCGTGGTGGTGCTGTCGACGCAGCCCGAGTTGCTTGACCTGCTGCGCGGCCACTGCTGGCAGGAACTGTTCGTCGCCCGGCGCGCGGCCGTGCGCGCCTGCATGCGCTTCGTCGTCTTCGGCCACGCCACCTACGAGTCGCTGCTGCAGCCCTTCCGCGGCCTGACCGCCAAGGCGGTGCTGTACACGGTGGAGGACAGCTGGCTGGGACTGTCGGACGCAGCCCTGAACGCCGCGCTCGATGCGCGGCTGGCTGCCGATTTTGCGGCCGGGCTGCATACCCGGCCGCGCGCCCTGCAGCCGGTGCCGCTGCTGGGCATTCCCAGCGTCACGCCGGACAGCGAAAACCCGGCCTATTACGCCGACACCGGGCAGTTCCGTCCGGCGCGGCGAATCGCCGCCTAGTAGCGGCGGCGCGGCGGCGGCGGA
>DASUZG010000327.1:0-5624 GCA_036376995.1 Azonexus sp.
GGCATCGCGGTCGGCGCTGCCCTTGACCCATTTGCGCGACTGGACCATGGCCAGCGCCGATTGCTGCAACTGGGGCAAGCCCGCGACATCGACGCTCTCGCCATGCAGGATCGCCGTCACGTCGGCCCGCGCGCGCTGCGCTAGGCTGACCAGACGCATCGCCTCGCTCATGCTGCCGGCGCCGTCGCCGATGGCCACCGCCAACTCGCCGACCCGGCCGGCCGAAGCCGACGACAGGGTCAGCGTCTGGCCGAAGGCGGCCGCCGTGCTGCCGGCTTCCGCCACCGCCTGGCGCAGGTCGTCGATCTGCCGGGTGGCGGCAACCAGCGAAGCGGTGATCGCGCTGATGGCCGTAGCGATTTCTTCGGAGGCCCTTAGCGACTGGTCGGCCAGCTTGCGCACCTCGTCGGCCACCACTGCAAACCCGCGCCCGGCCTCGCCGGCCCGCGCCGCCTCGATCGCGGCATTCAGGGCCAGCAGGTTGGTCTGCTTGGCGATGGCATCGATCTGCACGGTCAGGGCGCCGATCGAAGCCGCCTTGTCGTTGAGGTCGGCCAGCGCCCGGACGCCGCCTTCGGCCGAATGGCCGGCCAGCCCGAGGGCGCCCGACATGTTGCCGGCCGCCGTCGCCATGTCGCCGGTCGAGCCGGCGAATTCGCCGGCCAGCTGCCGGGTCTGCCGGGCATGCTCGCCGACTTCGCCGAGCGCCTGGCCGACATGGTCGATGGCCATCGACAGGCCGCGCTCGGAGCGCAGGAAGATTTGCGACAGCAGCGCTTCGCGGGCGATCGACTCCTGCGCCCGGGCCAGCTGGTCGAGCATTTTCTGCGTCTGGTCCAGCACGTCGCGGAAGGTCCCGTGCAGACCGGTCGGCTGCAGACGCCGCCAGTTACGGTTGTCGAAGGAGGCGGCCATGGCCCCGAGGATTTCGCGGAAGGCGGTCTCGGTCTGGTCGAGCACCGAATTCATGTTGACCCGCAGCGTCTCATGCATCGGCCATGGCAGGGCCTGCGGCATGCGCGCCGTCAGGCGCCCCTGGCCGGCCTGCTGCAGCAGTTCGTGAAACGCGCCCAGCGCTACCTCGTCGCGGCGTTCCGGCCACAGCGCCAGCACCATCGCCGGCACCAGGAACAGGGCCGCCAGCCAGGCTTCCCAGAAGGCGGCGGCCAGCCCGCCGGCAATCAGCAGGACCTGGGCTGCGCGCTTAAAGGGAAAAGACGAGTTCGTCATAGCTCATACCTGTCTGTTGCAGTAGATCGGTCAGCACCTTGGTGCCGGCAGCAATCGCGTCCCGGGCACCGGCCAGGCGCTCGGCCTCGAGCATCTGCCGATAGAGGGGAATGACCTTGTCTACGGCGCCGGCCCGCGGGCAGCGGCGCACCGAGGTGTAGCCGACGATCTGCCGGTTGTCGCCGAAATCCGGGGTGATATGCGTGAATACCCAGTAGTAGCTGCCATCCTTGGCCATGTTCTTGACGTAGGCGAAGAACTCCTGCCCTGACTGGATGGTGCTCCAGGCCAGATGGAAAGCGGCGCGCGGCATGTCCGGATGGCGGACGATGTTGTGCTGCGAACCGAGCAGTTCCTGCTCGGAATACCCGGAAAATTCGATGAAAATCGGATTGCCGTAGGTGATGATGCCCTTGGCGTTGGTCTTGGAAACGATGAAGTCGTCTTCCCGCATCCGCCGCTCGACCGAAGTCGGCTCGATTCTGCTTTTCAAGCGCTACTCCTTTGGCGCAAAAACAATACCGCTAAAGGAGTAAATTTACACGAGTTGGATACCATAACCACTTGAGGCAGGACAAAAAAAACCCCGACTGCGCAAGCAGCCGGGGTTTTGCGGTCCGGAGAGACGCTTAGTGCTTGGCAGCGCCGGCGGCGCCGAAGCCCGTCTGGGCTCGGACGTACTGGTCTTCGAAGGCCTCGATTTCCTGGCCGGCGCGGACGCTGCTGTCGCTCTTCGAGAAGATGAAGGCGAGCAGGAAGGCGACCGGCATGGCGAACAGGGCCGGCTGGGTGTAGGGGAACAGCGGTGCGGCATTGCCGAACACGTCGACCCACACCGACTTCGAGAACAGCACGAACAGCACGGCCGAGATCAGGCCACCGTAGCCACCCCACAGGGCGCCGCGGGTGGTCAGGCCCTTCCAGTACATGGACAGGATCAGCACCGGGAAGTTGGCGGCAGCGGCCACACCGAAGGCCAGGCCGACCATGAAGGCGATGTTCTGCTTCTCGAAGGCGATGCCGAGCACGATGGCGACGAAACCGAGGCAGATCGTGGCGATCTTCGAGACACGGATTTCAGCCGCTTCCGACGCCTGGCCCTTCTTGATCACGCGGGCGTAGATGTCGTGCGAGATGGCGGAAGCGCCAGCCAGGGCCAGGCCCGAGACGACGGCCAGGATGGTGGCGAAGGCCACGGCCGCCAGGAAGCCGAGCAGCATGTTGCCGCCGACGGCCTTGGCCAGGTGCATGGCGACCATGTTGCCGCCGCCGATCAGCTTGCCGCCGATGGTGCCGCCTTCGAAGAACTCCGGATTCTGGCCGACGATCAGGATGCCGGTCAGGCCCATCAGGAAGATGACGTTGAAGAAGTAGGCCACGAAACCGGACGCGTAGAGCACCGACTTGCGGGCTTCCTTGGCGTCGCTGACGGTGAAGAAGCGCATCAGGATGTGCGGCAGGCCGGCGGTACCGAACATCAGGCCGAGGCCGAGCGAAATCGCGGTGACCGGATCGGCCAGCAGGCTGCCCGGGCTCATCAGCTTGTCGCCGAGCTTGTGCACCGACATCGCCTTTTCCAGCACGGTGGTGAAGGAGAAGCCGAATTCGCTCATCGCCAGGAACATCACCAGCGTGCCGCCGAACAGCAGCATGCAGGCCTTGATGATCTGCACCCAGGTCGTCGCGACCATGCCACCGAAGGTGACGTAGACCATCATCAGCAGGCCAACGGCGAAGATGGCGACCTTGTACTCAAGACCGAACAGCAGCTTGATCAGCTGGCCGGCGCCGACCATCTGCGCGATCAGGTAGAAGCAGACCACGGTCAGCGAGGAAATCGCGGCCATGGTGCGCACCTTGCCCTGGTCGAGGCGGTAGGCGGTGATGTCGGAGAAGGTGAACTTGCCGAGGTTGCGCAGGCGTTCGGCCATCAGGAACAGGATGATCGGCCAGCCGGCGAAGAAGCACAGCATGTAGATGTAGCCGTCGTAACCCTGCATGTAGACCATGGCGGTCAGACCGAGCAGCGTGGCGGCCGACATGTAGTCACCGGCAATGGCCAGGCCGTTCTGGAAACCGGTGATGCCGCCGCCGGCGGTGTAGAAGTCGGAGGTCGACTTGGTGCGGCTGGCCGCCCAGTAGGTGATGCCCATCGTCAGCGCGACGAAGATGCAGAACATGATGATGGCGTGCCAGTTGGTGGCCTGCTTCTCGGTGGCGCCGACGGCATCGGCAGCCAGGGCCAGCGAGGCGAAGCCGAGCAGGCCGGCAGTGGTAATCAGACGGCGCATCATTTCTGCTCCTTCCAGGCTTCCTTGACCACTTCCTGGGTCAGGGCATCGAATTCGGTATTGGCGCGGCGGACGTACACGGCCGTCAGCACCCAGAAGAATACGAACATGAACAGTTCGACGGCGACGCCGATGGTCACCCGCGAACCTTCGGCAATCGGCTGGCCCAGCGAAGCCGGACTGAAAGCGACGACCATCACGAATCCGTAGAACATGGTCAAAACGATAATGGCCAACATCCAGGCGAAACGCCCCCTCCGCGTCACAAGCTCCCGGAACTTCGGATTGGCCCGCATCCGCTCATACATAGCGCTGCTCATGGCTTGTTCTCCTTGTTAATTAATAATTACTAATAATTGCCGAAAATCGGCCTTGGTATTTTATCTTATATAAGACCTGCGTGCAGTCGATTTGTATCTGCCAGCAGCATTATTTTTGTCGAGAGAAAGCTAAAAGATGAGCAAAATCAACCTTCTTATCAATACCGGGATCGCCATATTGGAGCTCGACAATGCTCCCAAGCTGAATGCCATCAATCTCGCCATGTGGCAGCAACTGGCGGCGCACATGGCCACTCTCAGCGCCGACGGCAGCATCCGCTGCGTGGTGATCCGCGGCGCCGGCGACGACGCCTTCGCCGCCGGCGGCGACCTGGAGGAATTCGTCAGCGGCCGCGCCACCCTCGAGCAGGCGCTGCACTATCACGGCCAGGTGGCGGCGGCGCTGAACGCCATCGCCGACTGCCCGCACCCGACCGTGGCGCTGATCCGCGGCGCCTGCATCGGCGGCGGCCTGGAAATCGCCGGCGTCTGCGACCTGCGCATCAGCGGCGAAGGCGCCCGCTTCGGTGCGCCGATCAACAAGCTCGGCTTCTCGATGTATCCGGGCGAAATGGAAGGCCTGCTGAAGCTGGCCGGCGCCGCGGTAATGAAGGAGATCCTGCTCGAAGGGCGCATCCTGACCGCCGCCGAAGCCTACGAGAAAGGCCTGGTCACCCGCGTCGTGCCGGACGCCCAGGTCGCCGACGAGGCCTACGCCACGGCGCGCCGCATCGCCGCCGGCGCACCGCTGGTCGCAGCCTGGCACAAGCAGTGGATCCGCCGGCTGCAGAACGGCAAGCCGCTCAACGACGAGGAAAAGGCCGCCTCCTTCGCCTTCCTCGACACCGCCGACTACAGGGAAGGCCTGAGCGCCTTCCTGGAAAAGCGCAAGCCGCAGTTCACGGGGTGCTGAGTCAGGCGCCGAAGACGGTGTGCAGCATTTTCGCCGACAGCACGATCAGCACGCCGGCAAAAATTTTCTTCAGCGTCGCCACCGGCAGCCGGTGCGCCAGGCGCGCCCCGAGCGGGGCGGTGAAGGTCGACACCAGGCTGACCGCCACCAGTGCCGGCAGATAGACATAGCCGATCGACCAGTCCGGCAAGCCGGCACTGCCCCAGCCGTTGATCAGGTAACCGGCGGCGCCGGCCAGCGCGATGGGCAGGCCGATCGCCGCCGAGGTGCCGATGGCGTTCTGCATCTTGACGTTGCACCAGGTCATGAACGGCACCGACAACGAACCGCCGCCGATCGCCACCAGCGCCGAGACAACACCAATGACACCGCCGACGCCGGCCAGCCCGAGTGGGCCCGGCAATTCGCGCGACGGCTTGGGCTTGACGTTGAGGATCATCTGCACCGACACATAGGCCATGAAGCAGCCGAAGAAGATGGCCAGCGGCGCGCTGGCGACCCGCGAGGCAACAAAGGTGCCGGCAAAGGTGCCGGCCAGCACGCCCGGCGTGATGCCGCGCACGATCTCCCAACGCACCGCGCCATGCGCATGGTGGGCGCGCAGGCTGGACAGCGAGGTGATGACGATGGCCGCCATCGAGGTGCCGAGCGCGACATGCACCAGATGCTCGCGCGGAAAACCCTGCGCTGCGAACATTGTCGTCAGCACCGGGACCATGATGCCACCGCCGCCGACGCCAAGCAGTCCGGCGAAAAACCCGACAACCGCCCCCAGGACCAGATAGGCCGCAAGCCACTCCACTGTCATTCCACTACCTCGTCGATGCCGGCAGCTTGAGCAAGCACCCGGTGATGAATTGCCATTCGTCG
>DASUZG010000328.1:0-2283 GCA_036376995.1 Azonexus sp.
GATCACAGCGATCCGCTAGTCTTTGGTCAGACGGCTGCAATGTAATAGCCAGCCGCCATACGTGTCGCATGCCAATGAAGGACGGCCGCTACATTGCAGCCCGATTCAGGTCGGCAGACCAACGTCGGCTTTGGCCGAATAACTGCCAAAACAGAGTTCAACGAAAACATACAAGTCGCGCAGAAGCCGCTCAACTTAGGGGAAATAGAAAAGGGCCAGCATTCGCTGGCCCCTCTGCAATCTATCCCCTTTTCGCTGCCCCTGGCCTTTTCGCCAGGGGCAGCGATCTGGAGAGTGAGAAGAAGGCGACTTACTTGGCCGGAGCAGCCGGCGTGGCCGGAGTCGCGGGAGTCGCCGGGGTGGCGGCCGGCGCGGCTTCGCTCTTGCCGCCCTTCTTCTCATGCCCCGCCTTCTTCTCGGCGACCTTGGCGGCGTCGCCCTTCGGGGCTTCGGCCTTCTTCTCTGCGGCAGCCGGGGCGGCCATCTTGGCGGCCGGCGCAGCCGGGGTGGCAGGCGTGGCCGGGGTAGCGGCATTGCCTTGGGCGAAGGCGGAGGACACCAGGCCGGCGGCGATGGTCAGGGCGATCAGGGTCTTGGAAGCAGTCATTTTGTATCTCCTTGAAGGTTCGGGTTGGGTGTTCGGTGCGGCATCATTCTTTTTGCAGCGCCTTGTGCCGAATAACGCGGGTGGTTAGCGGCCCGATGTCAGGAGCAATGTAAAACAACGTAACGGCATGTGACGGATGTGTATCCGGTCGTTGCCGTCGGCATTGCCAAAGCGGCGCGCTTTCGGCGCGCGGCGGCCGGCGATTAGAATGCGGCGCCCGCCTCCCGGCCCGGGAGGCCCGATTACCCAAGGCTTCGCTATGTTCAAACCATCCCTGACCCTGATCGCGTTCGCCGTGGCGGCGCAGTTGGCCGGCAGCGCCGGCGCCGTCGAGCAGGACCACCATCACCACCACCATCACGCCTTCGCCAAGGATGTGGAGGCTTTCCACGCCGTGCTGGCGCCGTTGTGGCACGCCCAGCCGGGTGCGGAACGCGCGCGCAACACCTGCGCCCAGGTCGGGCAGATGGAAAAGCTGGCCGGCGACATCCGCAGTGGCGACGCCAAGCCGCTACGCACCACGCTCGCCGCCCTTCGCAAGCAGTGCCGGACCAAGCCGGCCGACATCGATCCCGCCTTTGCCGAAGTCCATGAGGCCTTCCACCGCCTGATCGAACACTAGGCGGCGCGGCCCGGCGGCCGGACAGCTACAGGCAGCGCCGCAAAGGGCGCGGGCATTTTGGATTAACTTGGCAAGCCCGGTTTGCTTGCGACTTTCCACGTTGGCCGAAGCTCGGTCAGCGCTGCAGAACGTCCCCGAAAACCGTGTATTCGCCTTCTTTGCGATCCTGGCCGGGCGAGTCGTACAGCACCAGCCAGCTGGGCGTCTGCGCGGCGAGTTCAGGTGGTAGTTCGCACAGCGCTTCGGCCCGATTGCTGCCGTGCCCGTGCGGCAGGGCGAGCAGATCGGTCAGCGCCGGTTCGAAACGCACCGCTTCGCGGTTGGCCGCCAGCACCGACCGGGCATTCGGCCACTTGAACACCCGGATGTCGCCATCGAGCACCATCGTCGGCCCGGCCAGGATGTAGAGGTCGTCGCCGGAAAAATGCAGGTCGCGGATGCCAAGCCCTTCGAGTTGCAGGAAATGCTTGCGGAGCAGGCGGCCGCTGTCATCGAGGGGCGCCAGCCGCAGCTCGTCGCCCATGGCTTCGAGCGCGATTTCCAGCAGCGCCGACCAGCCGCGCAACACCGGCCCGCGCAGACCGAGCAGCAGGCGCTGGCCGTCCACGGCCAGGCCCTCGATATCGAAGCCGTTGTCCTTGCCGGGAATGGCCAGATACGGCGCGAAATGGGGATCGTCGGCCAGGGCGTCGGTCAGCTGGTTGGATTTGGCATCCCCGTTCAGGCGCCGCGCCCGGCGGCCGTCTTGCGCTGCGCGGACCAGCGCGGGTTCGCCATCGTCGCCCATGTCGACCGGCAGGCAGGCCAGCAGGCGGCGGTTGCCGTCGAGCGTCACCTTGGCCAGCCGCTGGGCGTTGTCGGCATTGTCCCGGCCGGGTTTCGCGTTCTTGCGCTTGAGCCCGTGCGAGCCCACCACCCAAAGATAACCGTCGGCCACGGCCATGCCTTCCAGATCGGCCTCCTCGCCCGCCGCGCCGGGCAGGTCGAGCAGGTCCGCCAGCGGAAAGCTGCGCCCCTCACCGAAGCGCAGCAGTTCGCCGGCGGACGGAGCGAG
>DASUZG010000329.1:0-2246 GCA_036376995.1 Azonexus sp.
TTCGCCCAGTTCGTCTCCGAATACACGGTGGACAAGACGCACGAACTCTCCGGCGTGCCCAAGGATCGCCTCGAAGCGCTGGCCAAGGCCTACGCCGATCCCAAGACCAAGGTCACCTCGTTCTGGACCATGGGCTTCAACCAGCATGTGCGCGGCACCTGGGTGAACAACATGATCTACAACGTGCATCTGCTGGTCGGCAAGATTTCCGAACCGGGCAACAGCCCCTTCTCGCTGACCGGCCAGCCCTCGGCCTGCGGCACCGCGCGCGAGGTCGGCACCTTCGCCCACCGCCTGCCGGCCGACATGGTCGTCACCAACCCGAAGCACCGCGAAGCCTCGGAAAAACTGTGGAAGCTGCCGGCCGGCACCATTCCCGACTGGGTCGGGCTGCACGCCGTGGCCCAGTCGCGGGCGCTGAAGGACGGCAAGCTTGGCTTCTTCTGGTCGACCACCACCAACAACATGCAGGCCGGGCCCAACGTCAACGAGGAAATCTATCCGGGCTGGCGCAATCCCAAGGTCTTCGTCGTTCATTCCGACGTCTATCCGACCGTCTCGGCGATGTCGGCCGACCTGATCCTGCCGTCCGCCATGTGGATGGAGAAGGAGGGCGCCTACGGCAACGCCGAGCGTCGCGGCCAGTTCTGGCGCCAGCAGGTCAAGGCGCCGGGCGAGGCCAAGTCCGACCTGTGGCAGTACATCGAATTCGCCAAGCGCTTCAAGACCGACGAGGTGTGGCCGGCCGAACTGCTCGACAAGGCGCCGGAATACAAGGGCAAGACGCTCTACGACGTGCTCTACGCCAACAAGGACACCGCCCGCTGGGGCCTCGATGAAGTCGCCAAGGTCAATGCCCATGCCGTCAAGGGCTACATGAACGAGGAGTCCAAGGCCTTCGGCTTCTACGTGCAGAAGGGCCTGTTCGAGGAATACGCCGCCTTCGGCCGCGGCCATGCCCACGACCTGGCCAATTTCGACGTCTATCACAAGGCGCGCGGCCTGCGCTGGCCGGTCATCGACGGCAAGGAAACGCTGTGGCGCTTCCGCGAAGGCTACGACAGCTACGTGCCGAAGGGCGAGGGCATGCGCTTCTACGGCTTCCCCGACGGCAAGGCGGTGGTCTTCGCGCTGCCCTGGCAGCCGGCCGCCGAAGCGCCGGACGCCGACTACGATCTGTGGCTGTGCACCGGCCGCGTGCTCGAACACTGGCATACCGGCTCGATGACCCGGCGCGTGCCGGAGCTGTACAAGGCGATGCCGGATGCCGTGGTCTTCATGCACCCGCAGGATGCCAAGAGCCGCGGCCTCGCCCGCAACGACGTGGTCAAGCTGGCCACCCGGCGCGGCGAGATCCAGCTGCGCGTGGAAACGCGCGGCCGCAACAAGCCGCCGCAGGGCCTTGTCTTCGTACCGTTCTTCGACGAGCATCGGCTGGTTAACAAGCTGACGCTGGATGCCACCTGCCCGCTGTCGAAAGAAACGGACTTCAAGAAATGCGCCTGCAAGGTGGTCAAGGCCTGACGATTTGACGTGGCACTCAGGGAGCGCCGGCGCGGACGGGTAAGGGGCCCGTCCGCGACCGGCGATACCGGACCAAGAACGAGATGAAAGCATCAACCCCCAAAAGCAATGCCGCCCGCCGGCAATTTCTCTTCGACTCGGCGCGCATGGCCTGCGGCGTCGGCCTGCTCGGCCTCGGACTCGGCCTCTACGCCAAGCAGTCCAAGGCCCTGCCGGCGCTCGCCCTGCGCCCGCCCGGCGCCCTGCCGGAAGACGACTTCCTCGGCGCCTGCATCCGCTGCGGCCTGTGCGTGCGCGACTGTCCCTACGACACGCTGTCGCTGGCCAAGCCGGAAACGCCGGTCGCCACCGGCACCCCGTATTTCACCGCGCGCAAGATTCCCTGCGAGATGTGCGAGGACATCCCCTGCGTCAAGGCCTGCCCGACCGGGGCGCTCGACCATGGGCTGACCGACATCAACCAGGCCAAGATGGGCGTCGCGGTGCTGATCGACCACGAGACCTGCCTCAATTTCCTCGGCCTGCGCTGCGACGTCTGCTACCGCGTGTGCCCGGTGATCGACCAGGCGATCACCCTCGATCACCAGCCGAACCAGCGCACCGGCCGCCACGCCATGTTCCTGCCGACAGTGCATTCCGAACACTGCACCGGCTGCGGCAAGTGCGAGCAGTCCTGCGTGCTGCAGGAAGCGGCCATCCGCGTGCTGCCGCCGGCCCTGGCC
>DASUZG010000330.1:0-8642 GCA_036376995.1 Azonexus sp.
TGTCCGGGCAGCAGCGCGGTGAAGCCCGGCTCGCGGGTGATCGCCTCCAGCCGGTCGAGGGCCGCCAGCCAGCGGCCGATGTCGGCGTGCGGCGTGGTCGGCGCCCGGTCGAGGAAAGCGAGGTCGCCGGCGAACAGCACGCCGCTCGTTTCGTCGTAGATGGCGAGGTCGGCGCCGGTGTGGCCGTCGAGCGCCAGCAGGCGCAGCCGGCGGCCGGCGATCTCGGTGGTGCCGGTGGCCAGCCGGCGTTCCGGCACGCGCACTTCGGTGCCCTGCATCCAGTCGCCGGTCAGGCGAAAGAGGTTCTCGGCAAAGGCGTTGCCCTCGCCGGCGATGCCCTCGATGGTGGCCGGAAGGGCCGCTGCCGGCACGCCGGCGAAGGCCTGGTTGCCGAGGAAATGGTCGGGATGGTGATGGGTGTTGATGAGCAGCACCGGCGGCTTGGCGCTGACGGCGGCGATGGCCCGGCGCATCTGTTCGCCGTAGCGGCGCGAGGGGCCGCTGTCGATGACGATGACGCCGCCCGGAGCGACGATGAAGCCGGTATTGACGATGTTGCCGCCGTTGGCGGCGGAGAAGTCCTCGGTCTTGCCGACGAAGGCAAAGACATCGGCGCCGATGCGCTGCGCCTGCAGGCCGTAGTCGAAATCGGCGGCACCGGCGATGCTGGCCAGCACGGCGCCGAGGCTTGCCAGGAGGCGCTTCATGGCGCGATCCGGGCGCGGAAGGCGTTGCCGTTGTTGTCGCGGCCGCTGCTCTCGACCGGCCCGGCGACGGCGCCGCGGTGCAGCGTGAACACCGGGTTCTCGCTGACCGGCTCATGGGTCTGCAGGCGCATCAGGCGCTGGCCGGCGGCGTCGTGGAATTCAACGGTTTCCAGATGGAAGGCGGGGATGCCGGCGACCAGCCCGGTATCCATCGGGTGCTCGATGCGCAGGCGGACCCGGCCGGCCTGGGCGCCTGCCGACCACTGCCGGCCGCTGACCACGTTGAGCCGCTCGGCCCAGCCGGTGCCGGCGCTGCCGGCGGCCGGTGCGGTGCAGCCGCCGCCGACCGTCTGCACCCAGGTGCCGCCGACATGCCAGAGGCCGTCGGCGGTGCGCGCCGCCGCCCGCACCGGCGTCGATTGCTGCAGCTTGACGCGAAAGCCGAGCCAGGCCGGAGCCGCCTCGGGATAGAAGCGCAGCACTTCGACGATCGGGTTGAAGTCGGCGAAGACGATCACTTCGACCACCTTGCCCAGGCCGGTGGCGTCGACGCTGACCGGCACCTGCAGCGGGTTCTCGGCGGTGGCCGGGGCGACCACCTTGACCCGCGGGTCGAACAGCACCGGCTGCCCGCCCAGGAAGAGGCGCTGCATCTCGCCCCAGCGCGCCGAGGCCAGCGGGTCGCCGCCATCCTGCAGGGCGGCTGCCTCGGCGGCCGGCATCAGGGCCGCCAGCGCAATGGCGGCTATGGTCATCGGGAATTTCATGTCTCTCTCCTGTCGCCCTGCGGGCTGTTTGCCCCCCTCTCCGCAAGGCCCGTGCCACACCGCAGCGCACCGACCGAAACCCCTGGCCCGGCGGCGAAAGCGGCGCTTGCGCAATAAGCGCCCGGCCCCCGCAGCAACGCAGCTGTGCAACTTTGGAGCAGCTGTGTTCATTTGCAGCAGCCGCCGGCGCTGGCCGGCACAGACCGGCCGGGCGCGACAAAAAGGCCGGAACAGCAGGCACAGCGCGGCCAGCGGCGGTTCGGCCGGCGGTGGCACAGGGCTTGCACACCGCATTCCTCGCCGGAAGCCGATTCAGGGAATGCAGGGCGGCCCGGCACCGTTTCGCCGCATGCCCGAAGCCCGGGCGCACGGCGGATTTCATGCATAAACAAGGAGACAATCCATGCACAGTCATCCCTTCCCCCAGCGCCGCCTCGGCCTCGCGCTGGCCGTCGCGCTGGCTTTCGCCGCCGCCCCGGCCAGCGCCGAAGTCAGCGACGCCGACATCCTCAATGACGCCAAGACCAACGGCGACGTGGTCAGCTTCGGCCTCGGCACGCAGGGCCAGCGCTTCAGCCCGATGACCGCGATCAACACCAAGACGGTGAAGAACCTGGTGCCGGCCTGGTCGATGTCCTTCGGCGGCGAGAAGCAGCGCGGCCAGGAATCGCAGCCGGTGATCCACAACGGCAAGATGTTCGTCACCGCCTCCTACAGCCGCCTGTTCGCCATCGACGCGAAGAGCGGCAAGAAGCTGTGGAAGTACGAGCACCGCCTGCCGGACGGCATCATGCCCTGCTGCGACGTGATCAACCGCGGCGCCGCGCGGGACGGCAACCTGGTCATCTTCGCCACGCTGGATGCCCAGCTGGTCGCGCTCAACCAGGACACCGGCAAGGTCGTCTGGAAGGAGAAGGTCGGTGACTACGCCGCCGGCTACTCGGCCACCGCCGCCCCGATCATCGCCAAGGGCAAGCTGATCACCGGCATTTCCGGCGGCGAGTTCGGCGCCGTCGGCCGCATCGATGCGCGCGACCCGCTGACCGGCAAGCTGATCTGGACCCGGCCGACCGTCGAGGGCCACATGGGCTACACCTACAAGGACGGCAAGGAAATCGAGAACGGCATTTCCGGCACCACCAACGCCACCTGGGAAGGCGACCTGTGGAAGACCGGCGGCGCCGCCACCTGGAACGGCGCCACCTACGATCCGGAAACCAACCTGATCTTCGCCGGCACCGGCAACCCGGCACCGTGGAACAGCCACCTGCGCCCGGGCGACAACCTGTTCTCGTCGTCGACCGTGGCCATCGACGCCGACACCGGCAAGATCACCTGGCATTACCAGAACACCCCGCACGACGGCTGGGACTTCGACGGCGTCAACGAATTCGTCTCCTTCGACTACAAGGATCCGAAGACCGGCAAGCTGATCAAGGCCGGCGGCAAGGCCGACCGCAACGGCTTCTTCTTCGTGAACGACCGGACCAACGGCAAGCTGCTGAACGCTTTCCCCTTCGTCAAGAAGATCACCTGGGCGAGCAGCATCAACCTGGAGACGGGCCGGCCGAACTACATCGAGGAAGGCCGCCCGGGCAACCCGAGCGCCGAAGTCGATGGCAAGAAGGGCAAGGTCGTCTTCTCGGCCCCGTCCTTCCTCGGGGGCAAGAACCAGCAGCAGATGGCCTACAGCCCGCAGACCGGCCTCTTCTACGTGCCGGCAAACGAGTGGTCGATGGACATCTGGAACGAGCCGGTTTCCTACAAGAAGGGTGCCGCCTATCTCGGCGCCGGCTTCACCATCAAGGCCATCCACGACGACCACATCGGCGTGCTGCGCGCGGTCGACCCGGCGACCGGCAAGATCGTCTGGGAAAACAAGAACTACGCGCCGCTGTGGGGCGGCGTGCTGACCACGGCCGGCGGCCTGGTGTTCTACGGCACTCCGGAAGGCTTCCTGAAGGGCGTGGACGCCAAGACCGGCAAGGAGCTGTGGTCCTTCCAGACCGGCACCGGCATCGTCGCACCGCCGGTCACCTGGGAACAGGACGGCGAGCAGATGATCGCCGTGACCACCGGCTGGGGCGGCGCCGTGCCGCTGTGGGGCGGCGATGTCGCCAAGCGCGTGAACTTCCTCGAACAGGGCGGTTCCGTCTGGGTCTTCAAGCTGCACAAGAGCTGAGTCCCGCAGGGCGGGGAGCCACGGCTCCCCGCCCTTTTTGCCGTCCGCACGACGACCACCAGGAGAATCCGATGTCCAACCGACACATCCGCCACGGCCTCGCCATCCTCGCCTTCGCCCTCTCCGGGCTGGCCGGCGCCGCCGAGCACGCCACGCCGCGCGAAGCGCGCGCGCTATTCGAGCAGGCCGTCAAATATCTGCAGACCAACGGTCCCGCCAAGGCCTGGAGCGCCTTCAACGACCGCAAGGGGCCTTTCGTCAAGAAGGACCTTTACGTCTACGTCATCGACCGCAAGGGCACCTACGTCGCCAACGGCGCCGCCCCGGACAGCCTGGTCGGCCTGACCGTGCTCGACAGCGTCGATGCCGCCGGCACCCCGCTGTTCCGCGAGATGATCGCCGTCACCGACAAGCAGGCCGAGGCGCGCATCCGCTACGTCTGGCTCAACCGCCAGAGCAACCACGTCGAGCCGAAATTCGCCTGGCTGCACCGCGAGGGCGACTACATCCTCGGCGTCGGCTACTACGCACCGCGCTCCGGTGCCGACGAGGCGAGGAAGCTGCTCGACGCGGCCAGCGCCCAGGTGCGCAAGCTCGGTATCGGCAAGGCCGCGGCCAGCTTCAACGACCCGCGCGGCGCCTTCGTGCGCGACGATCTCTACGTCTTCGCCGTCAATCTCGACAGCGGCAAGTTCGAAGCGCACGGCATGAACCCGAAATGGACCGGCACCGACGCCAGCGACCTGCACGACGTCGAAGGCCATCCGCTGGTCCGCGAAATGATCGAACTGGCGCGCAGCAAGGGCGAAGGCACCGTCGACTACGTCTGGCGCAACCCGGTGACCAACGCCGTCGAGCACAAGCGCACCTTCGTCCGCCGCGAGAACGGCAGCCTGCTCGGGGTCGGCTTCTACCGCGAATAGCGGCGGCGGAGCTCAGTTCACAGTGCCGGCCGGCCGCCGGAACAGGTGCAGGGCGTTGCGCCCGGCAGCCTTGGCCTGGTACATGGCGCTGTCGGCTTCGCGCAGCAGGTCTTCGGCCTGCTGCGCCGGCTCGCCGGTGAATAACGCAACCCCGATGCTGCAGGTGGACCGGCAGGCCACCTCGCCGAGCCGGTAGGGCTCGTTGAGCGCGGCGAGGATCTTGTTGCCGATGCACTCGACATGGTGCCCGGCATCCTCCGGCGCGCACTCCAGCCGCTCGCAGAGCAGCACGAATTCATCGCCGCCGATGCGCGCCACGGTGTCGCTCTCGCGCACGCAGCCGAGCAGGCGGGTGGCGACCTGTTGCAGCAGCAGGTCGCCGGCGCTGTGGCCGAGCCGGTCGTTGAGTGCCTTGAAGGCGTCGAGATCGACGAAAAACAGCGCGCCGGGCAGCCCCGAGCGCCGGCTGGCGGCCAGCGCGCGCTCGAGGCGGTCGTACAGCAGGCGGCGGTTGGGCAGCTGCGTCAGCGGGTCGTAGAAGGCCAGCTGGCGGATCGCCTCCTCGGTCTGGCGGCGCTCGGTGATGTCCTGGAAGACGACGACGGCGCCGATGACCCGGGCGTTTTCGACGACCGGCGCGACATTCAGCGAAACCGGGAAAACATGGCCGTCGCGGCGCTGGAAGCACTCGCCGTCGGTATAGCGGCAGGCGCCGTCCTGCAGCGTCAGGACAACCGGGCACTCGGCCGCCGGCGTGGGTTCGCCGTTGGCGCGTTGTGGCCGGCAGAAGGCGGCGAGCGGGTGGCCGATCACCGCGGCCTCGGCCAGGCCGAGCAGATCGAGGGCCGCCGAATTGACGAAGGTCGCCCGGCCCGCCAGGTCGACGCCGAAGATGCCCTCGCCGACCGACTCCAGCAACAGCGTGTTGCGCCGGCTGAGCTCGTCGATCTGGCGCTGCCGCATGCGCTCGGTCGTGATGTCGCGGACCACCGCCAGGAAGCCGCAGGGCACCGCCGCCGCCTCGTCGAGGATGGGGCTGAAGCTGGCCAGCGCGAGCAGTTCCCCGCCGTCGACCGGCAGCACGTATTCGCAGCTGGTCGGGCGGCCGTCGAGGACGATCCGGCCCATCGCCTCGGCCAGGCTGGCGGCGGTCTCGGGCGGCAGCAGGTCGACATAGCGGCCGCCGCGCGGGTCGGCCGGGTCGCGCCCGGGATGGCGGCCTTCCGGCGGATAGAAATATTCCAGCACGCTGCCGCCGGCGTCGAAGACGATGACCAGATCCTGCATCGCGGTCAGCAGGTTGGCCAGGCGCGCCTCGCGGGAGCGGATGATTTCCTCGTTGCGCTTGCGCTCGCTGATGTCGAGCTTGGTGCCGGTCATCCGCACCGCCCGGCCGGCGCGGTCGCGCTCGATGACGCGGCCGCGGCAAAGAATCCAGACCCAGTGCTCGTCGTGGTGGCGGACGCGGTATTCGGCCTCGAACATCTCGGTCTCGCCCTTCAGGTGCCGGCCGAGGCTACGACGCAGCCCGGGCAGGTCGGACAGGTTGATCAGCGCCGTGTAGCCGGCGTTGTCGAGCTGGACGTCGCCGGGCGCGTAGCCCAGCAGCTCGTGCATGCGCGCGTCGCAGACGAAGGTGCCGCTCGCCAGGTGCCAGTCCCACATGGCCAGGCTGGCGCCGGCCAGGGCCAGTTCCATGCGCTGTTCGCTGCGTGCGACGCGGCTCAGCGCGTACTTGAGTTCGCTGATGTCGACGAAGGCCCACAGCGATTCGCCGCTGTCGCGGTCGAGTATGGTGCCGCTGATGTTCAGCCAGACCACGCGGCCGTCCCGGTGCCGCTGCTCGATCTGGCCGCGGAACACGCCGCCGGCCCGCAGCACCGGATAGCAGAGGTTGCCGAAGGTTTCGTAGGCGGCCTGGTCGGGATAATTCTGCCGGGTCGGCGCGCCGTTCAGCTCGCCCGGCGCGTAGCCGAGCATGGTGGCGAAGGCCGGGTTGGCCCAGACGATCACGCGCTCGCGGACGCGCACGATGCCGACCAGGTCGTTCTCGATGATCGCCTTCTGCTCGGCCAGCAGGCGGTGCAGCTGGCGTTCGGTCCGGCGGCGTTCGGTGACGTCCTGGATCACCGCCAGGCTGCGCACGATGCGCCCTTCGGCGTCGCGCTCGCCGTAAGCCGAGAGCAGCACGTCGAGGATGCGGCCGTCGCCGGCCACCATCTGGTAATCGACGTCGTGGCAGTGGCCGTTGCGGAAGAATTCCGGCAGCACGCGCTCGACCGCATCCTGGCGCGACCCGGGCGTCAGGAAATCGAGCGATTTCCGCCCGATCACCGCCTCGCGCCGGTAGCCGAGCGTGTCGAGCCAGGCCTGGCTGACGCTGACGATGACGCCGTCGGCATTGATCGAATGCATCATGGTCGGCGTCGATTCGTACAGCGAGCGGTAGCGGATCTCGCTCTCGGCCAGCCGTTGGCGGGTCAGCAGGTACCAGCGCATGCCGAGGCCGGCGAGCATGGCGGCGCACAGCAGCGCGAGCGCTTCGCCGGCCAGCCACGGCCAGTCGCGCCAGCCGCCGGCCGGCGCCAGCTCGAGAATCCACTCTCCGTTCGGCACCTCCAGCGCGGCGCTCACCGGATCGGCGGGCAGCGCCGCGGCCGAGCGGGCGAACACCTGGCGCTCGCCGCTATCCGGATGCCGGCGCCACAGTTCGTAGGCGTAGCCGCGCGCTGCCAGGTCCTGCAGATCGGTGGCGGCAAGAAAGTCGCCCAGCCCGATCACGGCGATGGTGAAGCCCCAGAAGCTGTCGTCCGGTTTGCCGAGGAAAACCGGCAGCCGGCCGACCACGGCGTCGCCGCCCTGGATCAGCGTGAACGGTCCGGCCAGGGTCAGGCGGCGGGTTTCCACGGCCCGGAGGGCTTCCTTGTTGCGCCGCTGGTCGGCCAGCAGATCGTGGCCGATCGCCGGCTCGTTGCCGCTCAGCGGCGCGATCTGGCGGATGACGCCGGCCGGGGCCAGCTGCAGCGAGGAGACGCCCGGATAATGCGGCAGCAGTTCGGCGGCGACCTTGTCGAAATGAGCCACCCGGCCATCGCCCAGGCGAACCAGGCTGGCCAGGGCGTAAGTGGCCGACAGGCCGTGGCTGAGCTGGCGGTCGACCTGGCTCGTCATCTCGGTCGCCACCGTGCTCGCCCGCGCCCGGCGCTCGGCGTTGCGGCCGCTCTCGTGCAGGACGATGCCGGCCGCGCCGACGACCACGGTCAACAGCGCGCAGGCGCCCACCCACAGGCGTCGGCGCGCCGCCTCCCCGAATTGCTTGTTATTGCTCATTTCCCCCGCCCCTCGGGAGAAGCCGCCGCCGGGCGCACCTCACCGCCCCCCGGCACTGCGAGCCCCCCTGGCCCGGCGACCGGCGCCCTTGCGGGCCATGCCGGACGAATCGGCTTCTCTTGGACCTACTTTAGTGATATCCAGCCGTAATGAACAGCGCCGTATCGGGCCAAGCGTGAAGGATTGCACGCCGGCGGCCGGATTGTTCCCGGCCCGCCGCCGTTCAGGTGCCGGCGACGCGGTCGAGCGGTGCGAGGACGCGGCCGAGGTCGGCGAAGGAGACCGGTTTGGCGATGAAATCGTCCATGCCGGCGGCCAGGCAGGTGTCGCGATCCTCGGCGAAGGCATTGGCGGTCAGGGCGACGATCAGCACGTGCTCGCCGGTCTCGCGCTCCTGCATGCGGATCGCCCGGGTCGCCGCAAGGCCGTCCATCAACGGCATCTGGACATCCATCAGGATCGCTTCGTAGCGCTCGTGGCGCAGCAGCGTCAGGGCCTCGACGCCGTCGCCGGCAAGCGTCACCTCGTAGCCTTCGCTTTCGAGCATGCTGGCGGTCACCAGCTGGTTGTTCGGATTGTCTTCGACCAGCAGCACGCGGCGCGGCACCGGCTCGGGCGCCGCGGCGGCGGGCGGCGCCTCGACCGCCGGCAGCGGAGCGTCGCCGCCGTCGGACAAGGCCTCGCCGGACAGCAGCGGCACCTTGAGCGTGAAGCAGCTGCCCTGCCCCGGCGC
>DASUZG010000331.1:0-2045 GCA_036376995.1 Azonexus sp.
TTCTCCACCGAGGAATACATAAGTCACCACACGACCGTTGAACATGTCTGCCACGTAAACCCGGTTGTTGCTGTCGATCGCAACACCGGAAGGCAGGTAGAAGTTACCAGAAGCATATCCCGTTCCACCGATCGGCAGCAAAAACTGGCCCTGGCGGTCGAAAATCAGCAGGTGGTCGTGCATCGACTCGACCACGTAGAGGCGGCCTTCGCTGTCGAGCGCGACGCCTTTCGGCCGCACGAGATCGCCGACGTTGCGCCCACGCTGGCCGATCGAACGGATCGGTTCGCCGCTGTCGAGATCCAGCACCTGGATGCGCGCGTTCATGGTGTCGGCAACGTAGAGTTCGTTGCGCCAGATGGCCAGAAAGGTCGGCCGGTTGAATTCGCCCAGCGCATCGCCGAGCCGGCCGACACGTTTGATCAGGCGGCCATCGAGGTCGAAAAAGATCAGTTCGTGCTGGTCGGTGTCGGCAACGATGATGCGCTTTTGCTGCGCGTCGTAGACGACACCGGTCGGGCGCTTGAGGATGCCCTGGCCGATCGGCGCCTTGGGCCCACCCAGCGTATCCAGGCGGGCGATCAGGCCGACGTCGGCATCGGCGACCAGCACTTCTCCGGCGTCGCCGATCGCGATGCCCACCGGCGTCTGGAAGGTCTGAAACCCGCTGGAACGGTTCAAGAGACGGACTTCGGCGACCAGCGGGTCGAAAACCAGCACCCCGCCCCGGGCGACGTCCGAAACGTAAACCCGCTGCTGCGCATCGACGGCCACCCCTTGCGGCCGATAGAGTTCGAGCGGCTGCGGCGGCGCGTCGTCGAGGCCGGTCAGCCAGCGAAAAAGCTTGCTGCCAAAGGATTCCTCGGGCTTTTTCTCATAAACGAGATTGATTTCCCCGATCAACTGGCCGCCGTAGGCGTAACGCGGCACTTCGGGCGGCGGCGGGAAATGGATGGTTTTGCCTTCGGCCGAGTCTTCCATGCCGTATTTCAACGTGGCTTTGGGTTTCTCGACCGAAGCGCAACCGCCGAGCCAACACAGGCTCAGCCCGACGACGAGGGTGCCCAAGCGACGCGAGATGGACGTGAGCCTCATCACCAACGCCCCGGTCCTTGTGTCTGGTGCCCGCCGACGATGCCGGTCGGCAAGCCGGGACGGCCGGAGTGGCACATGTCGCAACGCTCGACCGACCACGCGATTTCGCCGTTGTGGCACATCCCGCAGAACTTCCCATCAATGATCGCAGCCATCGTGATGTTGTTCGAGCCTGCCCGCATCTTGAACCCCAACTCGCTGTGGCAAACCTTGCAGCGGAAGCGGATGCGGTGGAACCAGTGCGAATAGATCACCGGCCGCATGCCGTTCTGTTCGGCCTGCCGATTCAGCACGACGTCGCCGTATTCGCCCGCGGCCGGCAGGGCGACGAGCATCAACGCGAAAACCACGAGCCGCGGCATCTTCATCGCGCCGCCTTCTTTTTCGGGCCAACGCGCTGCAAGCCCTTGTCGATCTCGAGCCGGGGAAAATCGACCTGCCGAACGCTATGGCATCGATTGCACTCGGTCAGCGGGAAAGCGACCGCGCCGTGGCAGATCCCGCACTGTTCGCCTTCCAGGATCTGCAGCATGGTGATTTCGGTGGCGCCGGCTTCCGACTTGAAGACGTGGTCGTGACAATTCGAGCAATCGAGCCACATCGTGTGCTGGCGGTGAGGAAACCGGACAACGCCCATGCTGCCGCCGATATCGAGATAGATATCCTGGTCGAGCACGCGAATCTTGGTATCCGGCCAAAGATTGGTCCGTGGCGCGATCAGCTTCTGGTCGAGCGCGTGGACCCAGCGCACCTGGTTGCCGATCCCGACATCCGGCGCCTCCTTGGCCAGAGGCGAAAGAGCGTCGGCCGGCTCCTGCTTGTCGCGTACCGCGGGACTTTTCGGATCGTGGATCCCGTCTTCCTTGAGCCGGCTCCAAACCTGGGCGCCACTATCCACGGCGCCAAGCACCAGCAGCGCCGCCAGAACCCCGTGCGAGAAGCGCATTCCA
>DASUZG010000332.1:0-4144 GCA_036376995.1 Azonexus sp.
GCGCCCTTCTGCCGCGCCTTCTGCACGATGTCCTGCTTCTTCACCGGGTAATCGAGACCGCCCAGAAATTTCTGGATCTGGATCGGGTTGGGGGTTTCATGTTTCTCGGGCATGACAGACTCCTTCGCTTGAATTGGCGCCCATCAGGCGAGCAATCCCGGTGCCCGTGCCATGCGCCGGGCATGCGACGATTTTGCAACCTGGCCGGCAAAACGCCATCAAAGCAGGGAACCACATCCGGACCGCCATGAATTCCCCACCCTTTGTCCCCACCGACGAGTTTGTCGGCAGCCACTACATCAACCCGAAGGCTGCACGCCAGGCCATCGATTTCGCCACCCCGCTCATCGAAGCCGGCCTGTCCGACCGCCAGGTGATCGGCAGCGGCTTTCTCTACATCGTGATCATGGATCCCGGCCTGCGGCCCGGGCCGGTCCCGTTCGAGTCGGCCATCCTGCACGAGCACGGCTTCGGCGAGCGCGACCGCTGGGATGCCGACTATGCCGCCATGGCCCGGGCCAAGGCCCGGTCGAGTTGGCTGTCGGGCATGGACAGCCACCGCCTGCAGCAATCGTCGCCCCATCTGCTGCGCAACGGCGACACGCTGCTGGCCGGCGGCATCTGGCTGGACGGCATCGTGGTCGGCGTCAGCGGTGCCTTCCCGTGTTACGACGAGGTCTATGCCATGACCATCGCCGTTTCCCTGCGCGCGCTGGCGCGCCAGGCGCGCGAAGCCGAAATCGAACGGCCGATCCTGCAGCCGATGCGCCCCGAGTTGATCCGTACCTAGCGGCCGGCCGGACAAGGACGGAGAACCGTCCGGACGTGGTCCCTTCATGTCATGGAGACCATCGTCCTATGCAGCCACGGCAAATCCCCGCGCCGGACAAGGCGCTTCCGCCGGCTTCCGCGCCGCCCCGCGCGCGGCCGGAACTGCTCCACGACCTGGCCGTCGAGGCCGGCTTCCGCTTCAACGGGGACGATCCGTGGGACATCGCGGTGGCCGATCCCCGCTTCTACCGGCGCGTCGCCGTGCAGGGCTCGCTCGGGCTCGGCGAGGCCTACATGGATGGCTGGTGGGAATGCCCGCGCCTGGACCAGCTGTTCCATCGCCTGCTGAGCATCGATGCCGACCGCCGCATCGAACGCTGGATGCACTTGCGCCTGCTCGGCGCAATGGCCCGCCGGGTCCTCTTCAACCCGCAGTCGAAAAGCCGTGCCTTCATGGTCGGCGAGCATCACTACGACATCGGAAACGATGTGTTCGAAGCGATGCTCGACAGCACGATGAGCTATTCCTGCGCCTACTGGGCGCGTGCCCGCTCGCTCGACGAGGCGCAGCGGCACAAGCTCGACCTGATCTGCCGCAAGCTCGAGCTGCGGCCCGGCGAGCGCCTGCTCGACATCGGCTGCGGCTGGGGCGGGCTGGCCCGCTTCGCCGCCGAGCGCTACGGCGTCGAGGTGCTCGGCATCACCGTCTCGCGCGAGCAGCAGCAACTGGCCCTGGCGCGCTGCGCCGGCCTGCCGGTGCGCATCGAACTGATCGACTACCGCGACCTGACGGGCCATTTCGACAAGGTGGTGTCGGTCGGCATGTTCGAGCACGTCGGGCCGCGCAACCATGCCCGCTTCTTCGCCGTCGTCCATCGCGTGCTCGAGGACGAGGGCCTGCTGCTGCTGCAGACCATCGGCCACCACGTCGCCACGCGCCAGGTCGACCCGTGGGTGAACAAGTACGTTTTTCCCAACGGCCACCTGCCCTCGGCGGCCGAGATCGCCGGCGTCGTCGAAGGCCGTTTCCTGATCGAGGACTGGCACAACTGCGGGCCTGACTACGACCGCACGCTGATGGCCTGGTGGGACAACTTCGAGCGCGCCTGGCCGGCCCTGCGCGGCAAGTACGGCGAGCGCTTCTTCCGGATGTGGAAATACTACCTGTTGAGTTGCGCCGGCTTTTTCCGCGCCCGCCAGGGCCAGCTGTGGCAGCTGGTGATGAGCAAGCGCATCCGCAGCGCGGTTTACCGCTCGGTGCGCTAACCGCCGCCGGCCGCCGGCCGCCGGCCTTCGGTCAGGCGGGCGATGGTGCTGAGCATCTCAAGGTCGTCGGCCGGCGTCGTCAGGTGTGCCTGGAAGCCGGCCAGCAGCGCCTGCATGTGCTGGACGCCGCGGCCCCGGTTATCGAGGGCGACGGCCGGCAGGCGTTCGGCCAGGCTGAAGGCGCGTTCCGCCTCGAGGCGGCGCAGCTGATGGATGACGTCGTAGCACTCGTTGCCGGGCTGGCCCATGCTGCACAGCAGGATGTCCGGCCACTCGGTGCGCGCCAGCCCGCGCAGCCAGTCGAGCGCGGCATCGCCGCCGGCCAGCGCGCGGACCTCGGCGCCGTGCTCCCGCAGCAGGGTTTCGAGATCCTGGCTGGCGTCGTCGCGGTCGTCGATCAGCAGCACGCGCACGCCGCCCAGTTCCGCTGTCGCCCCGGCGGCCGCCGGCGGGGCTTCGCCGGCCGGGCGCAGCGGGAATTCGAGAACGATCCCGGTGTGGCCGTCCGGCCCGGCGCGTTCCGCGAAACTGCCACCGTGCTGGGCCATCACCGCCGGCAGGGAATCGGCGTCGTCCGGCGGCGCTCCGGACGGTAGCGGCGCGCCGCTGTGCACCACGGCCAGGCGGACCCGCTCGCCGGCCGGCTCGACGCGCACTTCGACCCGGCCGCCCGGCGGGCAGGCGGCGACAACGCGTTCGCCCAGCTGCCACAGCGCCTGCCGCAGGCGGCCGGGATCGCCGACGATGCCGGCCGTTTCGGCGGTGATGTTGCTGAAGAAGCTGATCCCGCGCGCATCAATGGCGGGCTTCAGGCCATCGACCACGCCGGCCAGCAGGACCACCAGGTTGACCGGCTGCAGCGCCAGGCCGCTCTCGGTCTGTTCGAGTTCGCGCTGCTGGCGCTGCAATTGCCACATCTGGGCATAGACGCCGTCGCGGCGCAGCAATTCGGCATGGGTGCCGCGCTCGACGACGCGGCCGTGTTCGAGGACCAGGATCTCGTCGGCGTCCACGATGGTGGACAGCCGGTGGGCGATGATCAGCGTCGTGCGCTCCGCGGCCAGGCGGTCGAGTTCGTCCTGGATGGCGCGTTCGGCGCGGGTGTCGAGCGCCGAGGTGGCCTCGTCGAAAATCATGATCGGCGGGTTCTTGAGCATGGCGCGGGCGATCGCGATGCGCTGCTTCTCGCCGCCCGAGAGCTTGACGCCGCGCTCGCCGACCACCGTCTCGTACTGTGCCGGCAGGCTGGCGATGAAATCGTGCACGTGCGCCGCCCGGGCCACCCCGATCACCTCGTCGAGGCTGGCGCCGGGCCGGCCGTAGGCGATGTTGTAGGCGATCGTGTCGTTGAACAGGATGGTGTCCTGCGGCACGATGCCGATGGCGGCGCGCAGGCTGTGCTGCGGGAGGCTGCGCAGGTCCTGGCCGTCGATGCTGATGCGCCCGGCGCTGGCGTCGTAGAAGCGGAACAGCAGCCGGGCCAGCGTCGACTTGCCCGAGCCGCTGCCGCCGACCACCGCCACCGTGCCGCCCGGCGCGATGTCGAAGCTGACGTCCCAGAGGATCTGGCGCCCCGGCTCGTAGCCGAAATCGACATGCTCGAAGCGCACCGCGCCCTGGCGCACCTGCAGCTCCGCCGGCACCGCCGGGTCCTCGATCTCCGGGCGCTCGTCGAGCAGGCGGAACATGCGTTCGGCGTTGACCACGGCGTCGCGCGCCTGGCGGAAGACGAAGCCCAGCGAATTGAGCGGCAGGCAGACCTGGATCACGTAGGCATTGACCAGCACCAGGTCGCCGACCGTCATCGTGCCCTGCACCACGCTGGCTCCGGCCAGCAGCATGACGCCGGCGACGCCGAGGGCGATCAGGCCGCTCTGCCCGACGTGCAGGAAGAACAGCGCCTTCTGGTTGCGCACCCCGACCTCGACCCACTGGCGCAGGATGCCGGCGAAGCGCTGGCGCTCGAAACCCTCGTTGGTGTAGTACTTGACCGTCTCGTAATTGAGCATGCTGTCGACCAGCCGGCTGTTGGCGCGCGAGTCGAGCTTGTTGAGCTGGCGCTGGTAGATGGCGCGGCGTTCGGTGTAGGCCACCGTGAAGAAGCCGT
>DASUZG010000333.1:0-7517 GCA_036376995.1 Azonexus sp.
AACTCGCTGCACACCAATGCCTACGACGAGGCGATCACGACGCCGACCGAGGAATCCGTACGCCGCGCCATGGCCATCCAGCTGATCATCAACCGCGAGTGGGGCGTCGCCAAGAACGAGAACCCCAACCAGGGCGCCTTCGTCATCGACGAGCTGACCGACCTGGTCGAGGAAGCCGTGCTGAAGGAATTCGAAGCCATCGCCAGCCGCGGCGGCGTGCTAGGCGCCATGGAAACCGGCTACCAGCGCGGCAAGATCCAGGAAGAGTCGATGTATTACGAGCACAAGAAGCACGACGGCTCCTACCCGATCATCGGCGTCAATACCTTCCTCAACCCGAAGGGCATGGCCCAGCAGGAAATCGAACTGGCCCGCTCGACCGACGAGGAGAAGCAGTCGCAGATCCAGCGCCTGCGTGACTTCCACGCCCGCAACGCCGACCGCGCGCCGGCCATGCTGGGCAAACTGAAACAGACCGTGATCGAGGACGGCAACGTCTTCGCCGTGCTGGTCGACGCAGTCAAGTACTGCTCGCTCGGCCAGATCAGCAGCGCCCTGTACGAAGTGGGAGGACAGTACCGGCGCAGCATGTAAAGACTTCCTTAAAGGGAGAACAGCAAACCCGAACCCGACAGGGTGGAGGGACAAAAACGACGGCGGGGCATGTACCCCGCCGTTTTCATTGGCGCGCCGGGAAGCGTGGCGTCGGTGCCGAAAGACCTTAATGAATTTGTAACTATTACCGGTCTCACGGCCGCCGGCCTACGCCTTTCGTGATATTTTGCGCGCCTTCTGCATCGCCCTGGATTGGCTGCCGAGCGTGTCGCGCCTGCATTTCGTCGCGGATGAAAAGACGGTTCCCCGCATTCATCTGATCGGCACCCTGATCATCGTCCTGCTGTTGACCCTGGGCCTGGGAGGCTTCTTCTCCTGGCAGCATTTCGTCGACCGCCAGGCCTCGCTGGCGCGCATCGAGCAGGCTGCCGACGGGCAGTTGCGCCAGCGCCTCGAGGCCGAAATGCGCAGCGCCGTCGATTTCATCGACTTCACCCGCTCGCGCACCGAGGAGGTGCTGCGCCGCAGCCTGGCCGAGCAGGTCGACAGCGCCTTCCAGATCGTCGAGGCGATCCACCGCCGCGAATCGGCGCACCGCCCGCCGGCCGAGGTCAAGCGCCTGATCGTCGAGGCCCTGCGCCCGGTGCGCTTCTACGAGGGGCGCGGCTACTACTTCATCGACGACATGGCCGGCCAGTTCATCCTGCTGCCGACCGCGCCGCAGTTCGAGGGGCGCACGGTGCTCGACAACCGCGACGACAGCGGCCACTACATCATGCGCGGCCTGATCGAGGCGGCGAAGAAGCCGCGCGGCGAGGGCTTTTCGCGCTACCGCTGGTATTCGCCGGACAATCCCGGGCAGATGTCGGACAAGCTCGCCTACGTCCGCCACTTCGCGCCCTACGACTGGCTGATCGGCACCGGCGACTACCTGCACAAATGGGAACAGTTGCAGCAGAAGGAGGCGCTGGCCCGGCTGCGCTCGCTGCGCTTCGGCGAGAACGGCTATTTCGGCGTGGTGGCCCTGGACGGCACGGTGCTGCTGGCGCCTGATAGCCGTGTCCAGGAAGGCGTGCATTTCAGCGAACTGGAAGCGGATACCGGCGCCGCGCTGGCGCAGATCCACCAGGTGGTGCAGGCCGGCGGCGGCTTCGTCAGCTATGCCTGGCGCAATCCGGCGACCGGCAAGAGCGGGCGCAAGGTGGCGCTGGTCCGCATCGTCCAGCCGTGGAACTGGGCGCTGGTCGCCACCGTGTTCGAAGACGAATGGCGCGGCGTCGTCGCCGAGCAGGTGCAGGCCGACCAGAACGGCAGCGGCGAGCGCCTGCTCCGGCTGCTGCTGGCCACGCTGGCCGCGCTCGCCCTGGGCGTCGCCGGCTCGCTGCTCTTTTCGCGCTGGACGCGCAGCCTGTTCCTCGCCTACCACACCGAGCGCGAGGCGCAGCAGCAGGCGCTGCGCGAGAGCGAGGACAAGCTCGCCAGCATCCTCGACAGCGTCGAGGCCTACATCTACATCAAGGGTCCGGACTACAGCTACCAGTACGCCAACGAGCGGGTGTGCGCGCTGTTCGGGCGGCCGCTGGCCGACATCGTCGGCCACGGCGACGCCGTCTTCTTCGACCAGGCCACCGCCGACAACCTGCGCCGCAACGACCGCCGGGTGCTGGAAGCCGGCGAGCGCGTCTGCGAGGAGGAGATCAACACCACCGCCGACGGCCGGCTGACCAGCGCCTACCTGTCGGTCAAGCTGCCGCTGCGCGACCAGGATGGGCGCATCTACGCGCTGTGCGGCATTTCCACCGACATCACGCTGCGCAAGCAGCAGGAACTGGAGCTGGAGAACCACCGCCACCATCTGGAAGCGCTGGTCCGCTCGCGCACCGCCGAGCTGGCCGAGGCCAAGGAGGCCGCCGAGGCCGCCAGCCGGGCCAAGAGCACCTTCCTGGCCAACATGAGCCACGAGATCCGCACGCCGATGAACGCCATCATCGGCCTGACCCACCTGCTCCAGCGCGAGGCGGTCGAGCCGCGGGCGCAGGAGCGCCTACGCAAGGTCGGCGCCTCGGCCCGTCACCTGCTCGACGTGATCAACGACATCCTCGACCTGTCCAAGATCGAGGCCGGCCGTCTGACGCTCGAAGCACGCGAATTCTCGCCGCGCGAGATGGCCGCCGAAGTCATCGCCATGCTCGAACAGCCGGCCCAGGACAAGGGCCTGCGTCTGCTCTGCCACATCGCGCCCGAAGTGCCGGAACGCCTGGCCGGCGACCCGGTGCGCCTCGGCCAGGTGCTGCTCAATTTCGTTGGCAATGCGATCAAGTTCTCGCGCCACGGCGAGATCACGGTGCGCCTCAGCCTCGACGCCGATGCCGGCGAGCACGTCGTGCTGCGCCTGGAAGTCGCCGATCAGGGTATCGGCATCGCGCCGGCGCAGCAGGCCCGGCTGTTTACCGCCTTCACCCAGGGCGACGGCTCGACCACCCGCAAATACGGCGGCACCGGCCTCGGCCTGGTCATCAATCGCCACCTGGCGCAGCTGATGGACGGCGACGTCGGCGTCGACAGCGAGGAAGGCGTCGGCAGCCGCTTCTGGATGACCGCCCGCCTGCTGCGCCCGGTTGCCGCTGCGCCGGCCGCCGGCGGCACGACGCAGGCGCTGGAAACCGTGCTCGGCGAACGTTACGGCGGCCGGCGCATCCTGCTGGTCGAGGACGACCCGATCAACCAGGAAGTGGCGCACGAACTGCTGCAACTGGCCGGCCTCAATGTTGAGCTGGCCAATGACGGCGCCCAGGCCGTCGCGCGCGTGGCCGCGGGCGGCTACGACCTGGTGCTGATGGACATCCAGATGCCGGTCATGGGCGGCCTCGAAGCCACCCGGCGTATCCGCGCGCTGCCGGCCGGCGCCCTGCTGCCGATCCTGGCGATGACCGCCAACGCCTTCGCCGAGGACCGCCGCGCCTGCCTGGACGCCGGCATGAACGACCACATCGGCAAGCCGGTCGATCCGGACGTGCTCTACGCGGCGCTGCTGCGCTGGCTGAAACCCGTTTCCGCCGGCTGATGTCCAACCGGCAGCTTGGTTTTCGGCCGCCTTTGGCCGAGAATCGGGATCTCCGTCGACTTGCCGGGAGCATGCCATGACCCATCACGACCAGCTGTCCCTCGACCTGCAACGCAACGGCATCACCCGGCGCCAGGTGCTCTGGCTGTTCGGCGCCGCCGCCCTGTCCGGCTGCGCCAATTCGCCGGTCGGCGGCGGCTCGATCCTGGTCGGCATGAGCGAGGACGAGGAAAAGCGCGTCGACCAGCAGGTCGCGCCCAGCCAGTTCTCGCAGGATCTCGGCGCCGTCCAGGACGGCGCGGTCAACCAGTACGTCAGCAGCGTCGGCCAGCGCCTCGACGCCAACACGCACCGGCCGCAGATGCCGTATTCCTACCGCGTGCTCAACGCCAACCACGTCAATGCCTATACCTTTCCTGGCGGCGCCATGGGCGTCACCCGCGGCATCCTGGTCGACCTGCAGAACGAAGCGGAACTCGCGGCGCTGCTCGGTCACGAGATGGGCCACGTCAATGCCCGCCACGCGGCGCAGCGCCAGGGGCAGGCGATGGTCGCCCAGGTCGCCGTGGCCGGCGCCAGCCTGATTTCGTCGAGCACCGAATGGGGCGGCCTGGTCGCCGTCGGCAGCCAGCTCGGCGCCAGCGCGCTGCTGTCGAGCTATTCGCGCGACAACGAGCGCGAGGCCGACGCCCTGGGCCAGGAATACATGGTTCGCGGCGGCTATCCGGCGACCGGCATGGTCGGCCTGCACCAGCTGCTGGTCGACCAGCAGAAGGAAGCGCCCGGCCTGTTGCAGACGATGTTCTCGACCCACCCGATGAGCACCGAGCGGCGCGACACCGCCCGCCAGCTGGCCGACGGCAAGTACGCCGGCAGCCAGGGGCGCGATGCCGGCCGCGAGCGCTTCATGGACAGCACCGCCAGCCTGCGCCGCCTGAAGCCCGCCATCGACGCCTGCCAGAAGGGCGACCTGGCGATGGCCGGCAAGCAGTACCCGAAGGCCGAGGAGCAGTACCGCACGGCACTGCAGAAGGCGCCGCGCGACTACGCCGCCAACCTCCTGATGGCGCAGTGCCTGCAGGCCCAGGACAAGGACGGCCAGGCGCTCGGCTACGCCGAAACGGCCAAGCAGATCTACCCGCAGGAAGCGCAGGCGCACAAGCTGACCGGCGTGCTGGCGCTCGGCCAGCGCGACCCGGCCAAGGCCTATGCCAGTCTCGACGCCTACGACCGGATGCTGCCGGGCGATGCCGGCGTCACCTTCCTCAAGGGCGTCTCGCTCGAAGGCATGGGCAAGCGCCAGGAAGCGGCCACTCACTACGCCGCCTACCTGCGGCGGACGCGCCAAGGCAAGGCCGCCGGCTACGCGCAGAGCCGCCTGCAGGCCTGGGGCTACGCCAAGTAGGTGGCTTACTCGCCGCCGAAGCGGCGCAGGCCGTCGAGGTCGAGGATGTTGATGCCGCCGTATTCGCTGCGCACCAGGCCCGCATCCTCGAGCACCTTGAGCGCCTGGTTGGCACGCTGGCGGGAGACGCCGGCCAGGTAGCCCAATTCTTCCTGGGAAATCTGCAGCAGGCGGGTGGTGCCCGGGTACAGCACCGGGTTGAACAGCGCCGCCAGGCCGCGGGCGATGCGGGCGTCGGTATCGAGCATGCGCTCGTTCTCGATCATGCCGATGAACTGGCCGAGGCGCTCGTTCAGCTGGGCGATCATGTAGCGGTTGAACGGGATGCTGTGGTCGAGCAGCCAGGTGAAGGTGCTGCGGTTCATGAAGGCGACGCGCGTCTCGCGCAGGGCCATCACGTCGTAGCGGCGGACCTCGTTCTTCAGCAGCGAGCCTTCGCCGAACCAGGCGCCGGAACTGATGCCGGTCAGCGAAGTGGTCTTGCCGGTGGTCCAGTGGCTGGCCATCTTGCCCAGGCCGTCGATGATGCCCATCCAGTAATCGACCGGTTCGCCCTTCATGCAGACGAAGGCGCCGGCGGCAAAGGTGCGTTCGCTGGTACCGGCCAGCGCCTTGCGCATCTGCTCCTCGGTCAGGCCTTGGCCCCAGAGGGAGGAGCGCAGCAGTTCCTCAGCGTTTTTCAAAATAGTTGCGATTATTTCGTCGATTGTCTGCCGGACGACAATTATAAGCCCGTGGCCTCCCTACACTGAGTCGCAACTGTCGGTCAGCCCGAAGCCTTGCAAGGTCTGTGTAAGGCACGGCTAGCCAGAATGGTTAAAACGAACCTGAGACCGCGAAAAAATTGCGGCAACGAGGAGACGAAGAATGCCAACGCAGGCGAATTCCGCTTCGCTGGACGGGTTGCACACCTTTCCGCGACTGCTTTTCCATCACGCCAAGACGCGTCCCGACGCGCCGGCCATGCGCGAGAAGTATCTCGGCATCTGGCAGACGTGGACCTGGGCCGATGTCGCCGAGCGCGTCCGCGCGCTGGCCTGCGGCCTGGCGGCGCTGGGCTTCAAGCGCGGCGACAATCTGGCGATCATCGGCGACAACCGGCCGCATCTGTACATGATGATGACCGCCGCCCAGTGCCTGGGCGGCGTGCCGGTGCCGCTGTACCAGGACGCGGTGGCCAACGAGATGCTCTTCGTGCTCCAGGATGCCGGCATCCGTTTCGCGGTGGTCGAGGACCAGGAGCAGGTCGACAAGATGCTCGAGGTGATGGGCCAGGTCGGCACGCTGGAACACGTCATCTACGACGACCCGCGCGGCATGCGCCACTACAACCAGCCCTTCCTGCACGACATCCACGAGTTGATGGAAATGGGCCGCGTCCATGACCGCAACCATCACGATTTCCTCAATGGCGAAGTCGAGCGCGGGCATTTCGACGATACCTCGGTGATGCTCTACACCTCGGGCACCACCGGCAAGCCGAAGGGCGTCTGCCAGACCCACGCCGCCTTCATCGCCGCCGCCCAGGGCGGCGTCGAAGTCGACCGGATGAGCGGCGACGGCGACATCCTGTCCTACCTGCCGATGGCCTGGGTCGGCGACCACCTGTTCTCCTACGCCCAGGCGCTGGTGGCCGGCTTCACCATCAATTGCCCGGAATCCGGCGACACGGTGATGACCGACCTGCGCGAGATCGGCCCGACCTATTATTTCGCGCCGCCGCGCGTGTTCGAAAGCCTGCTGACCTCGGTGATGATCCGCATGGAGGACGCCGGCAAGCTCAAGCAGACGATGTTCCACCACTTCATGGCGGTGGCCAAGCGCTGCGGTGCCGACATCCTCGACGGCAAGGCGGTCGGCTTCGGCGACCACTTGCAGTACTGGCTGGGCAACCTGCTGGTCTATGGCCCCCTGCGCAACGTGCTCGGCATGAGCCGGATCAAGGTCGCCTACACCGCCGGCGCGGCGATCGGCCCCGACCTGTTCAAGTTCTACCGCTCGATCGGCATCAACCTGAAGCAGTTCTACGGCCAGACCGAAACCTGCGCCTATGTCTGCCTGCAGCCGGACGGCGCCATCAAGTTCGATTCGGTCGGCCAGCCGGCGCCCGGCGTGCACATCAAGATCGCCGACAACGGCGAGGTGCTGGTAAAGGGGCCGATGCTCCTGAAGGAGTATTACAAGCGCCCGGACGCCACCGCCGAGTCGATCAACGGCGAAGGCTACTTCATGACCGGCGACGCCGGTTTCCTCGACGAGGACGGCCACCTGAAGATCATCGACCGGGCCAAGGACGTCGGCAAGCTGTCCAACGGCGCGATGTTCGCCCCGAACTACATCGAGAACAAGCTGAAGTTCTTCCAGCACATCAAGGAAGCCGTCTGCTTCGGCGCCGACCGCGACCATGTCTGCGCCTTCATCAACATCGACGTCGGTGCCGTCGGCAACTGGGCCGAGCGGCGCGGCATCGCCTATTCCGGCTATGCCGACCTG
>DASUZG010000334.1:0-2845 GCA_036376995.1 Azonexus sp.
TGCCGCCGCCCTGTTCGGCGATGGCCGCCAGGCGGCGCTTGTCGCCCGGGCCGCACAGGCTGAAGGCCCAGCCGTCGCGCTCGGCGCGGCCGGTGCGGCCGATGCGGTGCACGTGGATTTCCGGATCGGGCGTGATGTCGACGTTGATCACCGCTTCCAGATCGGCGATGTCGAGGCCGCGGGCGGCGACGTCGGTGGCGACGAGCACCGTGATGCTGTGGTTGGCGAACTGGATCAGCACCTGGTCGCGTTCGCGCTGCTCCAGGTCGCCGTTCAGCGTCAGCGCCTGGATGCCGGCGTGGCGCAGCACATTGACCAGGTCGCGGCACTGCTGCTTGGTGTTGCAGAAGGCCAGCGCGCGCAGCGGGCGGTGGTGCTTGACGAGCCGGGCGACAGCTTCCAGGCGCTCGTCGGCGGCAATTTCGTAGATGTGCTGGCGGATCTTGCCGGCCGCGTGCTGTTCGGTCAGCTTCACTTCCTGCGGCTGGCGGAGGAATTGCTGCGCCAGCTGGGCGATGCCTTCCGGATAGGTGGCCGAGAACAGCAGGGTCTGGCGCTGGGCCGGGCAGCGCTTGGCGACATAGGCGATGTCGTCGCGAAAGCCCATGTCGAGCATGCGGTCGGCTTCATCGAGAACCAGCGTGGTCAAGGCGTCGAGCTGCAGATGGCCGCGTTCCATGTGATCCATGATCCGGCCGGGCGTGCCGACCACGACATGGCAGCCGTTTTCCAGGCTGGCGGCCTGGTTGCGCAGGGTCGAACCGCCGACCAGGGTCAGCACGCGCAGGTTGTCGATGCAGCGCGCCAGGCGGCGGATTTCCTGCGTCACCTGGTCGGCCAGCTCGCGCGTCGGGCACAGCACCAGCGCCTGCACGGCGAGGCGGCGCGGCTCGAGGCGGCTGAGCAGCGGCAGCGTGAAGGCGGCGGTCTTGCCGCTGCCGGTCTTGGCCTGGGCGATCAGGTCGTGGCCGGCCAGGGCCAGCGGCAGGCTGGCCGCCTGGATTGGCGTCATGCTCTGGTAGCCGAGCTGTTCCAGGTTGGCCAGCAGGGCCGGGGGCAGCGCCAGGGTGGCGAAGCCGGCGGCCGGGGTGTCGATTGCGTCCATGCGCTGGCTCAGTCGCGGCGCTTGCGGGCCGGCAGCGGCTTGCGCTGGCGCTGGCCGGGACGGGCCTTCGGCTCGGCCGGCTTCGGTTTCGGCACCAGCAGGTTCTTGGCGCGGCTGGCGGCCGCCGCCCGGTGGGTCAGGATGGCGGCGCGCAGATCGTCGACGGCGATCTCGACCGGGGCGCAGTCGCCCTTGGCCTGATGCACCGACAGCCGGTCCTTGATGCCGAACAGCTTCTCCTCGGCCGTGGCCTTGGCCGGTTGCGCGGCGATGATCCGTTCGGCGGCCGGCGTCAGCGCCAGGCCGCCGGCGGCGGCGCAGAGAAGATCGTGCGCGGCCAGGCGGGAAATGGCTTCGGCCAGCTTGGCTTCGGCCGGAATGTTGCCGTTGATCAGGTCGAGGGCGGCCATGATCTCCGGCAGTTCGGCCGGGCGGCGCTTGGCGGACAGGGCGACGGCCAGCAACAGGAGGGCGTCGACATCGTGAATCGGGTGCATGCGGGACTTTCGGGAAATGGGGGCGGCAGACGTGCCGCGAGGGCCGACAGTGTACGCCCGGATTGGCCCAAGGCCTTGAAAATATTGAGGCTGTCGCGTCAGCCGGCGCGCCGGATGGCCGCCCGCAGGCGCGCTATGGTGTCTTCGACGGGAGCCTTGGTCGAGACTTCCAGGCCGAGATTGCGGGCCACGGCGTTGACCCGCGCCGGGTTGAGCGGAATGCCGCCGCGGTCGATGGCGGCGATCAGCCGGCGCGCCTGTTCGATGTCGGAAAGCGGGGCCGGCGCCGGGGCGAACAGCCCTTTGAGCCAGGCGAAAATTCCGTTCTGCGGTCGTGATCCCATACACTTGCAGCTGATACAAAACCCCGAGGATACCGCGATGGCCGTCAGAAACATCTTGCGCATGGGCGATCCGCGCCTGCTGGAAGTCGCCCGCCCGGTCACCGACTTCACGACGCCGGCGCTTTCCGCCCTGATCGCCGACATGTTCGAGACCATGGCCGCGGCCGGCGGTGTCGGCCTGGCCGCGCCGCAGATCGGCGTCGGACTGCAGCTGGTGATCTTCGGCTTCGAGCACAGCGAACGCTATCCGGCGGCCGAGGCGATTCCGCGGACCATCCTGATCAACCCGCAGATCACGCCGCTGTCGGCCGACGAGGACCTGGGCTGGGAAGGCTGCCTGTCGGTGCCCGGCCTGCGCGGCGAAGTGCCGCGCTTCACGCGCATCCGCTACCAGGGCGTGGACCCGCAGGGCCAGCCGATCGACCGCACGGTCGAGGGCTTTCATGCCCGCGTCGTGCAGCACGAGTGCGACCACCTGATCGGCCGCCTGTACCCGACGCGGATGCGCGACCTGACCCGCTTCGGCTTCACCGACGTGCTGTTCCCCGACCTGACCGACAAGGAATGAACATGGGCCAACTGCTCGACTGCATCGAACTGACGCATGGCCGCGACCCGCAGTACGCGGTGATCTGGCTGCACGGCCTCGGCGCCGACGGTTCCGATTTCGTGCCGGTGGTGCCGGAACTCGGGCTGGCGGCGGCGCCCGGCGTGCGCTTCGTCTTCCCCAACGCGCCGGAAATGCCGGTGACCTGCAACGGCGGCTACGTGATGCCGGCCTGGTACGACATCATTTCGCTGGAGCCGCACAGCCGGCGCATCGACGAGGCCGGCATCGTCGCCTCGCGCGCCGCCATCCGCCGCCTGATCGAACGCGAGAACGGGCGCGGCATTCCGTC
>DASUZG010000335.1:0-2302 GCA_036376995.1 Azonexus sp.
GCGCGAGCACGACATCAACGTGCATCAATTCTTCAAGGCGGCGCCGGGCGGCGTGCCGACCCAGGTCGCCTTCTCGCAGGATCGCCGCTTCCACGAACTCGATCTCGACCGCACCCACGGCTGCATCCGCAACCAGGCCAACGCCTATTCGAAGGACGGCGGCCTGGCCGTGCTCTACGGCAACATCGCGCTGGACGGCTGTATCGTCAAGACGGCCGGCGTCGACGAGTCGATCTGGCAATTCACCGGCCGGGCGCGCGTCTTCGAAAGCCAGGATACGGCGGTCGAGGGCATCCTCGCCGGCAAGATCGTCGCCGGCGATGTCGTCGTGATCCGCTACGAAGGCCCGAAGGGTGGGCCGGGCATGCAGGAAATGCTGTATCCGACCTCCTACCTGAAGTCGATGGGCCTCGGTAAGGAATGCGCGCTGCTGACCGATGGCCGCTTCTCTGGCGGCACCTCGGGTCTGTCGATCGGCCACGCCTCGCCGGAAGCGGCCGACGGCGGCGCCATCGGCTTGGTGGAAGAGGGTGACACCATCGAGATCGACATCCCGAATCGCCGCATCCAGCTGGCCGTTTCCGATGACGAGCTGGCACGCCGGCGGGCGGCGATGGAAGCGCGCGGCGACAAGGCCTGGCAGCCGGTCGATCGTCAGCGTGTCGTCTCGGCCGCGCTGCAGGCCTACGCCCTGATGGCCACCTCGGCCGATAAGGGGGCGGTGCGCGACGTGACGCAGATCCAGCGGCGCAAGTGAGCTTCGCTGTCTGGCTCGGTTTCCTGGCTGCGGCGGTCGTCATCGCCGTGTCGCCGGGGCCGGGTGCGGTGCTCAGCATGAGTACCGGCATGCGCTACGGCTACCGTTCCGCCTTGTTGGCCATTCTCGGCCTGCAGGCGGCGTTGCTGGTGCAGCTGGCGGTGGTTGCCATCGGTTTCGGTGCCCTGCTGGCCGCCTCCGAATTGGGTTTCCTGATCCTGAAGCTCTTCGGCGCGGCCTATCTCGTCTGGCTCGGGGTTCAGCGCTGGCGCGCCCTGCCGTTGCCGCCGGCCGCCAATATGCCGGTCCGGGGACGTGGCCTGTTCGTCCAAGGGCTGCTGGTCAATCTGGGCAATCCCAAGGCCATAATCTTCATGGCTGCCTTGGTGCCGCAGTTCATCGCGCCGGCCGAGCCGTTGCTGCCGCAGTACCTGGCGATAGCGCTGACGATGTGCCTGGTCGATGTGCTGGTGATGTCATGCTACGCCTTGGCGGCCGCCGGCATGGGCCGCTGGCTGCATGATCCGAGGGCGTTACGGCTGCAGAACCGGATTTTCGGCGGCGTTTTTGTTTCGGCCGGCGTGGCGCTGGCGCTGACCGCTCGTAACTGATTGTGAGCGGCGTCAACCATCACCGTGGCTAGGCGTTAATCTTGGTGCGGATGTGACGCTTTTGATGCAGTGCCGGCCGGCCGCTCTTCGTTATCGGGTTCCGGCCGCGGTTTGCAAGCGCGGCAAAAGGTTTTATCATCCGGCGCTGCTTTACACCACCAACTTGGATTACGGAGCGAGAGAATGAAATCTGTGTATATCGCCATGATGGCTGCGGCCGGTATCGTGATGGCCGGTCAGGCGCAAGCTGACGAAGCCCTGGCCAAGGCCAAGAACTGCATGTCCTGCCACGCTGTCGACAAGAAGCTGGTTGGTCCGGCTTACAAGGACGTGGCTGCCAAGTACAAGGGCGACAAGGCTGCTCCGGCTGCCCTGGCTGCAAAGATCAAGGCCGGTGGCAAGGGCGTCTGGGGCCAGATCCCGATGCCGCCGAACAATGTCACCGAAGACGAAGCCAAGAAGCTGGCGGCCTGGGTCCTGGCCACCAAGTAATTTTGCTGCTTCGAACAAAAAAGCCGGCACTTGCCGGCTTTTTTGTTTTTACGGGTGTTGACACGGCCTAGATGCATGCGGATAATCTTGCGTTCTTCTGGAGGGGTACCCAAGCGGTCAACGGGAACAGACTGTAAATCTGTCGGCTCTGCCTTCGAAGGTTCGAATCCTTCCCCCTCCACCAGGTTGATGCTGTAGCTGTTTGTGCTGCGGGTGTGGGTTAAGCGGGTGTAGCTCAATGGTAGAGCTGAAGCCTTCCAAGCTTAAGACGAGGGTTCGATTCCCTTCACCCGCTCCACGAATGCGGTACGGTTGGTGTTTCAAGGTAGGCCCATGTGGCTCAGTGGTAGAGCACTCCCTTGGTAAGGGAGAGGTCGGCAGTTCGATCCTGCCCATGGGCACCACCGATTAGCTTGGCTTCTGGATTTTTTGCATATTTGAC
>DASUZG010000336.1:0-3487 GCA_036376995.1 Azonexus sp.
AAGACCAAGCAGCTCGACCAGATTAGCGTCAATGAAACCACCGGTGACGTGACCGAGACCGACGGTGTGCGCTGGTCGCCGGACCTGACCGCGACCTTGTGGACTTCCTACACCCTCGGCGACTTCACGCTGGGCGGCGGCGTCCGCTACGTGTCGGATCAGAAGCGTGTGGTCAGCGAAAACCAGAGCCAGGCGCAGCAGCGGCAAAACATGCCGAACGTGCCGTCCTATTGGGTGGCCGACCTGATGGCTGCCTACAAGGTCAGCAAGAATCTCAATCTGCGCCTGAACGTCTACAACCTGTTCGACGAGGAGTACATCACGCCGAACAATGCCGGCAACCGCTTGCTGATGGGCATCCCGCGCTCGGCAATGATGACTGCCAACTTCCAGTTCTGACCCGGCATTTCGCCGGCCACAGGAGGCCCGTCCGCAAGACGGGCTTCTTCTTTATCCAAGGAGCCTGACCATGTTGCTGCACATTCCGGAAGTCCTGTCCAAGGCGGAGGTCGCCGAAATCCGTCTAGCCCTCGATGCCGAAGGCTGGGTGGATGGCTTGCAGACGGCCGGGGTGCAGGCCTCCGAAATCAAGCGCAACCGCCAGCTGTCGGTCGAGTCGCCGGTGTTCCGGCCGCTGTCGCAGCGCATTGCGGCGGCGCTCAACCGGCATCCGCTGTTCATCGCGGCGGCGCTGCCCAAGCACATCCTGCCGCCGATGTTCAATCGCTACGAAGGCGGCGAGACCTACGGCAACCACATCGACAACGCCATCCAGACCGACCGCTTCACCGGCCAGAAGATCCGCACCGACGTCTCGACCACGGTCTTCCTGTCCGAGCCGGAAGAATACGAGGGCGGCATCCTGGTCGCCGAGGACAGCTACGGCGCCCACGAGGTCAAGCTGGCGGCGGGCGATGCCATCGTCTATCCGTCGACCAGCCTGCACCGGGTCGAGCCGGTGACCAAGGGCGTGCGCGTCGCTTCCTTCCTGTGGACGCAGAGCCTCGTGCGCGACTCGTGGCGGCGGGCGATGCTGTTCGATCTCGACATGACCATCCTGAAACTGCGCGGCCAGGTCGGCGAAAGCGCCGAAGTGGTCGCCCTGACCGGGCACTATCACAAGCTCCTGCAGCAGTGGGCGGAATGAGCGACGGGCCGCTGCCGCCGCTCGAACGCATTCCCGCCGACGTGGTGGCGGCCGTCGACTACGAGCGGGTCGCCCGCCGGCATCTCGACGACAACGCCTGGGCCTACCTGCAGGGCGGCGCGGCCGACGAACTCAGCGTCGATGAAAACGCCGCTGCCTTCCGCCGCCTGCGCCTGCTGCCGCAGCCGCTCATCGCCGTCGCCGGCGGCCATACGCGGCTCGAGCTGTTCGATGAAACCTACGCCCATCCGATCGTCGTGGCGCCGGTCGCCTACCAGCGCCTGTTCCATCCCCAGGGCGAGCTGGCCACCGTCCAGGGCGCCGGCGCGCTCGATGCGGCGATGACCGTCAGCACGCTGGCCACCACGGCGCTGGAAACCATCGCCGACTGGGCGCGCGGCCCCCTGTGGTTCCAGCTCTACTGGCAGGGCGGCCGCGAAGCGTCGCTGGCCCTGCTGCGCCGCGCCGAGGCGGCCGGCTACCGGGTGCTGGTGCTGACCGTCGATGCGGCCGTGGCCGGCGTGCGCAACCGCGAACAGCGGGCGGGCTTCCGGCTGCCGGCCGGCTTGGCCGCGGTCAACGTAGATCCGGCCTGGGCTGCGCTGCCGGTCGGCCAGAACGTTTTCGCCGGGCCGATGGCCTGGGCGCCGACCTGGGACGACGTCGCCTGGCTGGTGCGGCAAAGCCGCCTGCCGGTCGTGCTCAAGGGCCTGCTGCATCCGCTCGATGCCCGCCGGGCAGTGGACGCCGGCGTGCACGGCATCGTCGTCTCCAACCACGGCGGGCGCACGCTCGACACCGCGGCGGCACCGCTCGAGGTGATCGGCGCGATGCGCACCGTGGTCGGCGCCGGCTACCCGCTGCTGCTCGACGGCGGCATCCGCCGCGGCACCGACGTCTTCAAGGCCATCGCGCTGGGTGCCACGGCGGTGATGGTCGGCCGGCCCTACATCCACGCGCTGGCCACCGCCGGCGCGCTGGGCGTCGCCCATCTCCTGCGCCTGTTGCGCGAGGAACTGGAAGTCACGATGGCGCTGTGCGGCTGCCGGAGCCTGGCCGAGATCAGCGATGCGCATCTGCTGAATCCGCCGGAATGAGGCGGCGCAACGTCGCGAACGCGGGCAAATGTAAAAACCGTAAATGCTTGTAAAACCAGCCGAGAATGCATCGCGTTCGCATTAAACTCGCGCCTCGATTTCGCCTCCAATCCCCAATAAAAATGAACCAATCCCCCGCGTGCCCCCGTCTTCGCAGCTCCCTCGTCCTGCTGCTGCAGGCCGGCCTCGTCAGCATGCCCGCCTGGGCGCTGGCGGTCGAAGAGACCGTGTTGTCCGAAATCAGTGTCTCGGCCAAGGCCGAAGCCCAGGAAATGCGCCGCAATTCCTCCACCGGCAAGCTGGTGTACGACCGCGAGGACCTCGACACCCTGGATGCCAGCAGCGTCGCCGAATTGTTGCGCAAGCTGCCGGGCACCGGCGTCTTCACCGACCTCGATGCCAGTGGCGGCGGCCGCGGCAAGGGCCGCGGGCCGGACCGCAACATGCCGCAGATCCTGGTCGACGGCCAGCCGCTGCCGGGCGGCGACCGCAATCCGGGGGCCGCGCTGCGCCTGCCGGTGGAACTGATCGAGCGCATCGAGATCGTGCGCAACAGCACCGCCGAGTTTCCCGTGCTCAATCCGGCCGGGGTGATCAACCTGGTCCTGCGCGACGTGCCGCCCAAGGCGACGCGCGGCCTCAAGGTCGGCGTCGGCGCCACCGACGGCGAACCGTCCCTGCGCCTCGAAGGCACCTACGGCGAGCCGGACGGCAGTTCCGGCTACCTCCTGGCCGGTTCGCTGACCAGCCGCGCGAACAGCGGCGACAGCGAAATGCGGGCGACGACCTACGCCGCAGGCGTGCCGACCGGGCAGGAATTCGAGGCATCGAGCTCAAGCGGCCAGGACACCAACCTCACGCTGTCGCCGCGCTTTTCCTGGAAGCTGCAGGACAACCAGCGCCTGACGCTGAGCCCCTTCTTCTCCCACACCGATACCACCCGCGACAGCAAGATCGAGCGCCTGAGCCATGGCGTCAGCAGTTTCGACCGCGACGACGACGAAGGCACGCGGACCACCGGCCGCCTGCTCACCGAGTGGCGGATGAACGGCCCGCAGGGCGCCGAGACCTCGGCCAAGCTGATCCTGCAGGGCGAAAACGAATCGACCGACCAGCGCGCCAACAAGTACGACGCCAACGGCAACCGCCTGTCGTCGATCACCGACCGCAGCGAGCGCCAGGAAAACGAGTGGGTCGGCGAACTGCGCGGCAAGCGCCTGTTCGGCGACGCCCACGTGGTCAC
>DASUZG010000337.1:0-7658 GCA_036376995.1 Azonexus sp.
GCGATCCAGCCGCGCCTGGTCAAGGTGGCGATCGTCGGGCCGGCCCCGCCGGAACGGCGCGACGTCGACCTGGTGGCGCGCATCATCAACCGCGCCAAGACCCACAAAGCCTATGCCGTATCCGGCGGCATCTGCCTGGCGGCGGCGGCGGCCGTGCCGGGCAGCGTGGTCAATACGCTGTTCGCCCCGAGCCAGTCGCCGTTCACACTGCGCATCGGCCATCCCTCGGGCGTGCTGACGCTGACCACCCGCTGGTCGGCCGGCCGTGACGGAGTACTGGTCGAGGCCGCCGAGATCGCCCGCGACGCCCGCATCCTGCTGCGTGGCACGGCCTATCCGGCGCTGGCCGCCACCGCCGCCCAGGCCGCGCCCAGCCGCGAACCCCTCGCCTTGTAGGCGCCTGCCAGGAGAACGTTTGTGAGCAACGACAAGGCCTTTATCCTGACCCACGAGTCGGACCCGCAGCGCCGCACCAAGGGGACCAGCCTGATTGCCCTCGCCCTGACCCGCTCGCTGGGCCGCCAGGGCATCTCGGTGGTGCGCGTGCACCCCAACCGCTTCGACCGCAGCCTCGATTCGCGCTACTGCGCCGCGGTCGAGGTGTCGCCGGATTTCTACGCCTCGGAGACGGCCCTGCTCGACTTCCTGCTGGCGCTGCCCCGGCGCTACGGCGGAACGCGCGTACTGATCCCGGGCAGCGACGACTGCGCCTGGTTCGTCGCCCGCTACCATGCAGAGCTGAGCACCGCCTTCGCCGTCGCCGCGCCGCCCGGCACGGTGATGGAAACCATCCTCGACAAGCAGCGCCAGTACGAGACGGCGCAGGCGCTGGGCATCCCGATCCCGGAGACCTATTTCCCCGGCAGCCTGGAAGAGGTGGCGCAGCTGGCGCCGGGACTGGCCAACTATCCCTACGTGATCAAGCCGCTGGTCGCCCACGCCTGGCGGCGGTCAAGCATGAAGGGCGTGTCGCAGGGCAAGAAGGGCTTCGCCGTGCGCAATGCCGAGGAACTGCTCGGCCGCTACGAGGAAATCGCCCGCGGCGACCGGCGCATCATGATCCAGGAAGTCATCGGCGGCGCCGACGAGCGCCTCTACACCTTCCTCTCCTATTTCGACGCCCAGTCGCGGCCGCTCGGCTACTGCATCCGCAAGAAGCTGCGCCAGCTGCCGCTCGATTTCGGCTACTGCACGCTGACCGAGTCCTGCCACGACGAGACGGTCCGCGAGCAGTCGCTGCGCCTGCTCACCGGCCTGGGCTACCACGGCCTGTCCGGCGTCGAATGGAAGTGCGATCCGGGCAGCGGCATCTACAAGCTGATCGAGGTCAATCCGCGGGCGGTGAACACCACCGCCATCGCCGCCGCCTGCGGCGTAGACCTGCCGGCCATCGCCTTCCGCGACAAGCTCGGGCTGCCCGGGGCGCCGCCCGCCGACTGGCGGGACGGCGTCAAGTGGATCAACTTCGAGCAGGACGTCTGGGCCGCGCGCGCCCTCAACCGGGCCGGCAAGCTGAACTGGCGGGCCTGGTGGCAGTCATGGTCCGGGCGCAAGGTCGATGCCGTGTTCGCCCTCGACGACCTGAAGCCCGGCGTCGGCCATTGCCTGGGGCTGCTCACGGCCCGCCTGCGCCGCCGGCGCGCCCGCCGGGCCAAACCGGCGGGCATGCTCGACGGCCAGCCGGTGCCCGGCGGCGGCACCCCGTGAGCCATCCGGACCGGCCGGCCGGCGCATGGCTTCACAAACCGCCGGACTAGTCTGGCGCCACCGCTTCCGTGGAGAACTCCGATGATCGTCGCGACCCACCAGCCGCACTACCTGCCCTGGCTCGGCTACCTCGACCGCATGCAGAAGGCGGATCTGTTCGTCGTGCTCGACCACGTCCAGTTCGAACGCCGCAATTACCAGAACCGCACGCGCATCCTGCTCGACGGGCTGCCGCGCTGGCTGACCGTGCCGGTCGTCCAGGCCTCGCAGCTGGAACGGGTGCTCGACAAGCGGATCGACAATCCGGCCGGTGACGACAAGAAATCCTGGGGCCTCAAGCATTACCAGACGCTGCGCCACGCCTACCGCGACGCGCCCTTCTTCGATGTCTACGGGCCGGAGCTGTACGCCATCCTGACCTCCTGCCCCGGCCGGCTGGTCGACATCGACCAGATGACGCTCGATTTCCTGCGCCAGGCGCTGGGCATCCACACGCCGCTGGTCAACAGCTCCGACCTCGACCTGCGCGGCGCCCGCTCCGAGCTGATCCTCAATCTCTGTCTGGCGGTCGGCGCCGACACCTACCTGGCCGGCATGGGCGGCTCGCGCACCTATCTCGACCAGGCGAAATTCGCCGAAGCCGGCGTCCGCATCGCCTGGCAGGAATTCCAGCATCCGGTCTATTCGCAGTGCGGCGGCGCCGCCTTCGTGCCGGGCCTGTCGGCGGTCGACCTGCTGTTCAACCACGGCCCGCAGAGCCGCGAGATCCTGCATCGCCGCAGCCACCCGCGGCGAATCGCCGAGCCCGCCTGAGCCGCCGGCCGGCTACGGTGAAAACCCCAGCCAGAATACGGCCCGCATCGTATGTCCATGTCCTGCGCGAACCCCGAAAATCCGCGCACGGATCACGCATTGTGAAAATCCGTCATCTCCCCCGGAAGACCGGGGGAATCATTCCGCTCGCTTGAGCTGCCATCCTTTTTCCGAGGAACGGGAATGAACGGTCTGTCCATCGTGCATGACAGCACAGCGCCCGGACGCCTCTGCGTCGCCCCGCCCGCACCGGCGGTCACCAGCGCCGAGGCGCTGGCCGCGATGAGCCACGAGCTGCGCCTGCCGCTCAACGTCGTCGTCAATCTCGTCGATCTGCTGCAGCAGACCGGTCCGAACGCCGAGCAGCGCGAATATCTCGACCTGCTCCGCATCGCCGCCAGCTCGCTGCTGTCGGCGGCCAACGGCGTGCTCGAATTTTCCCGGCTCGATGCCGAGCCGTTCGAACTGCGGGCCCAGCCCTTCTCGCTGCGCGGCTGCCTCGACGACACCCTGCGCCTGCTCGCCGTCGAAGCCCGGCCCAAGGGCCTGGCGCTGCGCGGCGGGATCGCGCCGGAAGTGCCCGATGCGCTGCTCGGCGACCCGCTGCGCCTGCGCCAGATCCTGGTCAACCTGGTCGGCAACGCCATCAAGTTTGCCGAGCGCGGCGAGATCGCGGTCCGCGTCGCCCTGCTCGCCGGCAATGCCGACGAGGTCAGCTGCCGCTTCAGCGTCAGCGACCAGGGCATCGGCATCGCGCCCGAGCAGCAGGCCGCCATCTTCGCCCCGTACCGCCAGCTCGCCGCCGGCACCGGCGGCGGCTACGGCCTCGGGCTGGCCATCTCGGCGCGCCTGGTTGAGCTGATGGACGGCAAGATCTGGGTCGACAGCATGCCCGGCGCCGGCAGCACCTTCCATTTCACGGCCTGCTTCGGCCGCCACCCGATGCCGGTCGAGGCGGCCGCCACGCTGCCGCCGGCGCCGGCCCCGTCCGCCGGACAGCCGGCAACCATCCTGCTGGTCGAGGACAATCCGACCAACCGCCGGCTGACCCGGATCGTTCTCGAAAAGGCCGGCTACCGCGTACTCCAGGCCGCCAGCGGCCTCGCCGCCTGCGCCTGCCTGGAGCACGAGACGCCCGATGCCATCCTGATGGACCTGCAGCTGCCGGGCCTCGACGGCTTCCAGACCACCGCCGCGATCCGCCGCCACGAGGCGGCGCACGGCGGCCATGTCCCGATCATCGCCCTGACCGCCCGCGCCCTCTCCGGCGACAGCGCACGCTGCCTGCATGCCGGCATGGACGCCTATCTTGCCAAGCCGGTCGAACCGGCCTCGCTGCGGGCAACGCTGGCCCACGTCGCCGGCCGGCCGGCGGCGGAAACGGCCCGGCGGCCGGCCGTGCTCGACCGCCCAACCCTGCTCGCCCGGGTCGATGGCGACCCCCGCCTGCTGCACGAGGTGTGCGCCCTGTTCCTGCGCGACTACGCCCGTCTGCTGGCGGGGATCCGTCAGCTGGCCGGCGGCGGCGACGGCCTGGCGGCAGTGCTGCACACCCTGCGCGGCATGTGCCAGAGCCTGGCGGCACCGGCTGCCGAAGCGGCGGTGTGCGCCCTCGAGGACAGTCCGCCCGGCAGCCGGCTGTTCCTGCTGCGCCAGGCGCGGCTCGAATTCGAGATCCGCCGCCTGCAGCGCACCCTGCTCGAACTGACCGGCAACGCCCCGCGCCCGGCGCCGCGCCTGCCGCGCAGCGAAGGAGCCGCGCCATGAGCAGTTCCATTCTCGTGGTCGAGGACGAGGCCGTCACCCAGCGCCTGCTCCAGGCCAATCTCGAACGGGCCGGCCACCAGGTGCGCTGCGCCACCACGGTGCTGGCCGCCGAGGCCGAGATCTGCAAGCTGCTGCCCGACCTGGTGCTGCTCGACTGGGTGCTGCCCGACGTCTCCGGCCTGACGCTGGTCCGCCGCCTGCGCGCCGACCCGCGCACGCGCGAGGTGCCGATCATCATGCTGACTTCACGCGGGCGCGAATGCGACAAGCTGACCGGGCTCGAAGTCGGCGCCGACGACTACATCAGCAAGCCCTTCTCGCCGCTCGAACTGCTGGCCCGCGTCAAGGCCGTGCTGCGCCGGCGGGCGCCGCAGCTGACCGACGACGTGGTCGAGTTCGCCGGCATCCGCATCGATCCGCGCGCCAACAAGATCACCGCCGGCGGCCGCGACATCGAGCTGGGGGCCATCGAATTCCGCATGCTGCATTTCTTCGCCACCCACCCGAACCGGGTCTACAGCCGCACCCAGCTGCTCAACGAGGTGTGGGGCGACCACATCTTCGTCGAGGAGCGCACGGTAGATGTGCATATCCGCGGCCTGCGCCGGGCACTGGCGCCGACCGGCCACGACCGCCTGTTCGAGACGGTGCGCGGCACCGGCTACAGCTTCCGCCACAACGTGCCGGCCGCCGTCGCTGCGGCCGCGCCGCCGGCAGCGGGAGCGTAGGGCAGGCCCCTCAGCGCCGCCACCAGCGCAGCAGCGCGACCGCCAGCACGGCGGCGACGACGTCGGCCAGCAGGTCGGCGAAATCGGCCGAGCGGCCGGGCAGGCTGGCCTGGTGCCACTCGTCGAGGGCGCCGATGAAACTGGCCAGGGCCACGGTGAGCAGCGGCAGGCGGCCGTCGAAGGCGATCCACAGCAGCGTCGCGATGACGAAGTACAGGACGAGGTGGGCCAGCTTGTCGAACGGTCCGGGAAACAGGCCGACGGCGATCGGCCGGGCGCCCAGGTAGAACAGCACGGCGACGATCAGGAGCGCTGCGCACAGGCAGAACCAGCGCTGGGCAAAGGCGAAGGGGGTCATGGTCATGGCGGGCTCAGTAGGCGTTCGATTTCTTCAGCACGACGAACACGGTTTTCAGGATGATTTCGAGGTCCCAGCGCAGCGACCAGTCGCGCAGGTAGGCGAGGTCGTAATCGACGCGCTTCTGCATCTTGTCGAGCGTGTCGGTCTCGCCGCGCAGGCCGTTGACCTGGGCCCAGCCGGTGATGCCGGGGCGCACCTTGTGGCGCAGCATGTAGCCGCTGATCAGCTTGCGGTACAGCTCGTTGTGGGCGACGGCGTGCGGCCGCGGCCCGACGATGCTCATCCGCCCCTGCAGCACGTTGATGAACTGCGGCAGCTCGTCGAGCGACGTGCGGCGCAGGAAGGCGCCGAGCGGCGTGACGCGGCTGTCGTCGCGCGTCGCCTGGCGGATCTCGCCGCCGTCCTCGGCCACCGTCATGGTGCGGAACTTGTAGACGATGATCTCGCGGCCGTCGAGGCCGTAGCGCCGCTGGCGGAAGATCACCGGGCCCGGCGACTGGCGGCGGATGGCGATGGCGATGGCCAGCATCAGCGGCGCGATCAGGATCAGGATCAGGCTGGCCAGGACCAGGTCGCTGGCCCGCTTGAGCGGCCCGCTGACGCCGTAATGCGGGGTTTCGCAGATGCCGACGACGGGGATGCCGCCGACCGTGTCGAGATGCCCCTGGATCAGGTCGGTGACGAAGATGTCGGGCGTGAAGTAGATCGAGGCGGTGGTGTCGCGCAACTCGTCCAGCAGGCGCAGGATGCGCGGCTGCGAGGCCATCGGCAGCGTGATGTAGATGAGGTCGACGGCGTGCTGCCGGGCGTAGTCCGCGACCTTGCCGAGCGGGCCGATCACGCCATCGTCGCCGGTCGGGTGCAGGCGCGACAGGGCCCGGTCGTCGAAATGGCCGGCAATGCGGATGCCCAGCTCGGGCGCCCCGGTGATGGCGGCAACGAGCTGGCGGCTCAATTGCCCGTGGCCGACGACGATGGCCACGCGCGGCCCGCCGTCGGCCGCGATCAGGAACGGCAGGGCGAGCGGAAAGAGGCGCTGGATGGCGATCTGGGCCAGCGGCGTGAGCAGCGCCCAGGCCACCAGCATCCGCGCATCGAAATCGTCGAGCGTGCGCGTCGCCCAGCCGAGCAGCAGCAGCAGCGCAGCCACCGGCAGCCAGCCGGCCAGCACGTTGGCAACGGTGCCGGAGAGGCTGCCGTTGCGCGGGAAGCGGCCCGGGAAGGAGAGCGCGAAGACGAGGATGGCGAGGATCAGGGTGGCGCCATCCACCGGCTGGCGGAAGGCGGCGGCGCACAGCGGCAGCATGGCCGCCGCCAGCGTCGGCGCCAGCATGCTGCGCAGCAATCCGGTGGAGGTGAGCGGATAGCCCCGCAGGCCCGGTCCGGGCGGATGAGCGGTGAGCACGATGGCGGGTCAGCGTGGGCGGGTGGCGGCCGGTCCGGTCATGGGGCGGCTGCCGTGCGGGTCCGGCCCCGGTTCTCGTTGCGGCATGACGGTCTCCCTGCTGGTTCGCTTGGATGCGAATCTAGGCCGTCGCCTTTAAGGCGCCGGGGCGGCCGCCATGGCCCGATCGGCGCATTTCCGCGGCCTTCCACCGGGGGCCGCCCGGAAGTGATTAGCCGTGCTTAATCAATACTTAATATCCCCTCCGTAACACTGGGAACCATTCATTCTTCTGAACGGGGCGCCCCATGCAACTCAACGACCTCCAGACCCCTGCGAGCGATGCCGCACAGCCCGGTTCGGATCTTCCCAGCGGAGCGGAAATGCCAGATCCTGATCCCGGACCGGAATTCTCGTCACCTTTCATCGACCCCCTCGAATTCGAGGTGCTGGCGCTGATCCTCGAGCACTCGCTCAAGGTCCATACGACCCATCATTTCTTCTGCTGGACCCAGGGCCTGCTGCAGAACCTGATCCGCCACGAGGTGCTGATCTGCGCGCTGCGCAACGGCGAGTCGGGCAACTTCCACGTCGACAGCTTCTCGTCGGCGGCCGAGCGGCCGACCGTGCTGAGCAGCCTGTTCGACCAGGACACGCTGCTGGTGCCGCAGCTGATCAAGGAATGGGAAGAAAACAACCTGCGCCCGGTGTTCCTCGATCTCGCCCGGAGCAACCTGGCGACCGACAGCCCGCTGGGCCGCGAGCTGAACCGCATGGGTGCCGGCGACCTGCTCGCCCACGGCACCTACGACACCTTCGGGCGGCCGGTCAGCTTCTTCATCTTCGGCTGCCCGGCCGGCAGCGTCGCGCCGCGCCACCACCAGCTGGCGGCGCTGCT
>DASUZG010000338.1:0-7699 GCA_036376995.1 Azonexus sp.
AGGCGGCTTTCTTGGCGTTCTGTTCGGCGAGCTTGGCCAGCACTTCGTCGGCCCAATCCCGGGGCGCCATCGGGAAGCCGAGGCGGGCGCGGGAGTCGAGGTAGCTCTGGGCGACGCTGCGCGCCAGGTTGCGGATGCGGCCGATGTAGGCGGCACGCTCGGTCACGGAAATCGCGCCGCGCGCGTCGAGCAGGTTGAAGGTATGGGCGGCCTTCAGCACCTGTTCGTAGGCCGGCAGCGCCAGTTGCGCGCCCATCAGGTGCTGCGCCTGCTTCTCGTGCGCGGCGAAGGCGGAGAACAGGAAGTCGGCGTCGGAATGCTCGAAGTTGTAGGCCGACTGCTCGACCTCGTTCTGGTGATAGACGTCGCCATAGGTCAGGCCGTCGGTCCAGGTCAGGTCGAAGACGTTCTCGACACCCTGCAGGTACATGGCCAGGCGCTCCAGGCCGTAAGTGATCTCACCGGTGATCGGCTTGCAGTCGATGCCGCCGACCTGCTGGAAGTACGTGAATTGCGTCACTTCCATGCCGTTCATCCAGACTTCCCAACCGAGGCCCCAGGCGCCCAGCGTCGGGTTTTCCCAGTCGTCCTCGACGAAGCGCACGTCGTTCTTCTTCAGGTCGAAGCCGAGGGCTTCGAGCGAGCCGAGGTAGAGCTCGAGGATGTTGTCCGGCGCCGGCTTCAGCACCACCTGGTACTGGTAGTAGTGCTGCATGCGGTTCGGGTTCTCGCCGTAGCGGCCGTCCTTCGGCCGGCGCGACGGTTGCACGTAGGCGGCTTTCCACGGCTCGGGGCCGATCGCCCGCAGGAAGGTCGCGGTGTGGCTGGTGCCGGCGCCGACTTCCATGTCGTAGGGCTGGAGCAGGGCACAGCCCTGGGCGCTCCAGTATGCCTGCAGGCGCAGGATGATTTCTTGAAAGCTGGGTTTCTTGCTGGTCGTCATCGGACGCACTCGAAAAGGCGGAAAGCCTTGAATTTTACTAGCTTTTGCCAGTCGTATGCAGGCGTGTGCCGGGTCGCGGCGCACCGCGCCTTGTGCCGTCTGGGATTTGCTGCGGTGCAGCGGCGGAAACCCGTGGTTGGTCTGGGTGTTTGACAAATATCAATCGAATCAATAGAATGGGTTTTGTGTTGCGGTGCAGCATCGGTTCCCGGCCCCGCCAGCGGCGGCGTATTCAGGGATTCCGGCCCGGCCGTGGTGCCGGGTTGCCGATGTCGTACCCCCTGTAACTGTTCGCCGGCATCGCAGTCCGTTGCCGGTGGCAACCGTGAAGGAGGTCGCATGTTCGCTACGACATTTCTTACGCCCGCTGTCCAGCGGATTTCCCATCTGATCACCAACTGGTTCCGCAAGGCCCTGATGGCGGCCGGCCTGATCCTGGTGTTCGCGCTGCTCGGCTTGCAGATCGGCCACGGCGACCTGGCCGTGGCCCTGAAACGCATGCTCCCGCCGCTCGAAGCGGCGCAGGCCGCCGAGGCGGCGAGCGTGCCCGAGGTGCTTGAAGCTGAGCCGGCCGAGGCGACGCCGCCGAAGGCCCTGTCGCCGCGCATGCAGGGCGCCCTCGATTCCGTCGCGCGGCGCTACCGCGTGGCCGGCGAGGCCCTGTTGCCGATTTTCGCCGCAGCCCAGCTGGCCGCGCGCGAACTGCAGCTCGATCCCTTGCTGATCATCGCCGTGATCGGCGTCGAATCCGGCTTCAACCCCTTCTCGCAGAGCGTCTATGGCGCCCAGGGGCTGATGCAGGTGGTGCCGCGCTTTCATGTCGACAAGCTGCCGGAGGAGGATCCGGCGGCCATCCTCGACCCGGTGACCAACGTCCGGGTCGGTGCCCGCGTGCTCAGCGAATCGATCCGCCGCATGGGTGGCGTCGAGGAGGGGCTGCAGCAGTTCGGCGGCGCCGCCAACGATCCGGACCGCCGCTATTCGAGCAAGGTGCTGGCCGAGCGCCTGCGCCTGGAACAGGCCACCGTGCGTCTGCGCACCACCTGATTGCCGGCGCCCGGCCGCTTTCGCCGGCGGATATTGCAATGTAATATCCGGCCACCATTTTTCGGGGGCCGGCGATGAACAAGCTCGTATCTACCTGCCTGTTGGGCGGGCTGCTTCTGCTGGTCGGCGTGCCGGCGCGGGCCGATGTGCCGCCCGCCCCGCAGCCCGCCGGGCCGGCCTGCAGCGGCGAGCTGGCCGGCGATTTCGCCGACCTCGACCTGGCGGCCGAGGTGCAACGCTTCCAGGTCCTGACCGAGGAGGCGCTCAGCCTGCGCGAACAGGCGATCGTTTTCCTGGCCGAGCTGAAGGCCGCCGACGCCCGCGGCGAGCCGCTGTCCGGCGGCAATCTGCGCCGCCTGAACCAGGGCGCGGCGGTGTTGCTGGAGCAGCGGCGGGCGCTGCTCGCCGTCGCCAACCGTTACGAATGCTGGTTGGAGCGGCCGCTGCCGGAGGCGGCCGCGGCGGCGCGCGTGCAGGCGACCGGGATCGCGATGTCGCTGGCGGCGGCGCTGGTGCTCTACGACAACTACCTGACTGCGATCGGCATCTACCGGGCGACGCCGTCGCTGCGCCAGAACCTGAACCGCAAAGACAGCGGTTTTGCCATCCCGCGCGGCGAACTGACCCGGATCGCGGCCTCCTTCACGTCGGCGGTCAATCGCGCCCGCGTTCGTCGGGCCATCGTCTGGCACGAGCAGCACGGCCGCCTGCTGGCCGCTGCCGACAATGCGGACGAGCGCTACGTCGCCGCACTGATCGACCAGAGCCCGGCCTACAACATGGTGCGCAAGGCGCGCCCGGTCGGCTATGCGGAAAACCTGATGGGCTTTTTCGGCATGCTGTCGCTCGATACCCTGAACCAACTGAAGAACGAGGGCGTCAATTTCTACAGCATGCTGTTCGGCAACGCCATCGGCCTGGTCGAATCCCGGCGCGGCAAGCTGGACGGCCAGCCGGCGGTGCTCGAAAAGCTGGCCGGCTCCGTGCAGAGCGGCGACATCCTGCTCGAGAAGACGCCGTTCCGCCTGACCGATGCCTTCATCCCCGGCCACTGGGGCCACGCCGCCGTCTGGGTCGGCAGCGAGGCCGAACTGCGCGAACTCGGCATCTGGGAGCATCCGGTGGTCCGCCCGCACCAGGCCCGCATCCGCGACGGCCGCGGCGTGGTCGAGGCGCTGCGCGGCGGGGTCACGCTGAACAGCCTGGCCCACTTCGTCAATGTCGATGACCTCGCTGTGCTGCGCCCGCGCAGCGCCAGCCCGGCGGAGCGGGTCGAAGTGGTGCTGCAGGCGCTGCGCCAGGTCGGCAAGGCTTACGATTTCAATTTCGACGTCGAGTCGACCGATCGCATCGTCTGCTCGGAACTCGTCTATCACGCCTACGGCGATATCCGCTGGCCGACTGCCCGCCATTTCGGGCGGTTTACGGTGAGTCCGGACAACATCGCGGTGCTGGCCACCGGCGACGGCCCGTTTGCCGTGGCCGTGCTTTACCACGACGGCCGCGAAATCGGCGACGAGGCCGGGCGCTACCTGGAGTCGCTGGTGCAGCGCGAAGTGGTCAGGCTCGCCCGCGGCGGATAGCCGCCGCCAGCAGCAGGAGCATCAGCGCCAGCGCCGGCCCGTTGCCGAGGCGGACATAGGGCGTCAGGCCCTGGTAGGCCGTCACCTCCGCCTGCAGCACGCCCTGGGTGAAGGGCGGCAGCAGGGCGGTTACCGCGCCGTCCGGGGCGATCACTGCGGTCATGCCGGTGTTGGTCGCGCGCAGCATCGGCCGGCCGGTCTCCAGCGCGCGCAGGCGGGCGATCTGCAGATGCTGCGGCTGCGCCAGCGAGCGGCCGAACCAGGCGGTGTTGGAGAGATTGGCGAGAATCCCGGCCTGCGGCAGGGCGGCAATGATTTCCTCGCCGAAGGCATCCTCGTAGCAAATGTTGATCGCCACCCGGCGGCCGGCGACGGCGAGCGGCGCCTGCTGCGCCGGGCCGCGCTCGAACGACGACATCGGGATGGTGGCCAGGCGCATGAACCACGAGAAGCCGGGCGGAATGGTCTCGCCGAACGGCACCAGGTGCGTCTTGCTGTAGGTCTGCAGCGGCGAGCTGCCGATACTCAGGGCGCTGTTCCAGTAGCGTTGGTTGTCGCCGGTCAGGGTGCCGAGGATCAGGTCGCCGCCGTGGCGGGCGGCAGCAGCCTTCAGCGCGGCGATGTAGTCCGGCGGCAGCAGGTCGAAGAAGACCGGGATGGCGGTTTCCGGCAGCAGCGTCAAGTGCGCCGGATGCGCTTCGATCAGTTCGCGGTACAGGTTCAGCGTGCGGACCAGCGCTTCCGGGCGGAATTTCATTTCCTGCGGCACGTTGCCCTGGATCAGCGCGACGCGGATCGGTTCGCCGTCGGGCGTCGTCCAGGCGATCTGGCGCAAGCCGACGCCGGCCGCCAGCAGCAGGGCGACCACCAGGGCGCCGCGCCAGCGGCAGAGGAGCAGGGCGCCGCTCAGCACGGTCAGCAGCGACAGGCCATGGACGCCGATCAGCGGCGCGAAGCCGGCCAGCGGGCTGGGGGGCGTTTGCGAGTAGCCGGCGGCGAGCCAGGGAAAGCCGGTGAAGATCCAGCTGCGCAGCCAGTCGCCGGCGGCGATCAGGGCGGCGAAGAACAGCGCCTGGCGCCAGGCGGCGGCCGGCTGCCAGCGCTTGAAGGCGGCGCCGGCCAGGGCCGGGAACAGCGCCATCACGGTGCAGAACAGGACGGCGGCGATGCCGGCCAGCCACCAGGGCATGCCGCCGAACACCGAGAGGCTGACGTAGACCCAGGAGACGCCGCACAGGAAAAAGCCGAGGCCGAACGTGAAGCCGGTCAGCGCCGCCTGGCGGACGCCGGTGGCGGCGCGCAGCAGCAGCAACAGGCCGAGCCAGACGGGCGGCGCCAGCCAGAACAGGTCGAACGGCGCGAAAGCCAGCACGCCGGCGGCGCCGAAAACGGCGGCCGCCAGCAGGCGGGCCGGGCCGGGCCTAGCCGGCAGCAGCTTCGGCACCGGCTTCGGACTTGGGCAGCGGATCGACGAGCAGGGTGTACAGCCGGCGGCTGTCGGCGCGCAGCACCTGGAAGCGCATGCCGTCGATGTCGACGCTTTCGTTGCGTTTCGGCACGCGGCCGAGGTGGCGCAGGATCAGGCCGCCGACGGTGTCGAACTCGGCGTTGGAGAAACGGGTCGAGAAAGCGTTGTTGAAATCCTCGATCTGGGTGCGCGCCTTGACCCGGTAGCGGCCGGCGGAATCGAGGCGGATGTTGTCGTGCGCCTCGTCGAAGTCATATTCGTCCTCGATATCGCCGACGATCTGCTCGAGCACGTCCTCGATGGTGACGAGGCCGGCGACGCCGCCGTATTCGTTGACGACGATGGCCATGTGGTTGCGCGAGACGCGGAATTCGCGCAGCAGCACATTGAGGCGCTTCGATTCCGGAATGAAGACGGCCGGTCGCAGCCAGTCGCGCAGCACGAAGTCCTTCTCGGTATGGATGCGCAGCAGGTCCTTGGCCAGCAGGATGCCGAGCACGTTGTCGCGGTCGCCATCGACGACCGGAAAACGCGAGTGGGCGGCTTCGATGACCACCGGGACGATGTCGTCGAGCGGGTCGTCGACGTCGATGGCGTCCATCTGGGCGCGCGGAATCATGACGTCGGTGACGCGGGTTTCCGAGGCGGCCAGCGCGCCTTCGATGATGGTCAGCGCATCGGCGTCCATCAGGTTGCGCTCGTAGGCGCTGTGCAGGATCTGCATGAGCTGGGCGCGATCCTCGGGTTCGCGCAGCAGCAGGGAAGTCAGGCGTTCGATGAAACCGGGTTTACTGTCACTGTCCATGATGTTCAGAGCGCGTAGGGGTCGGGGTAACCCAGCGCGGCGAGAATCTCCCTTTCTTCGTCTTCCATGGCCTGGGCATCTTCGTCGTTGTCATGATCCCAGCCTTGCAAATGCAGCATACCATGCACCGTCAGGTGGGCGTAATGCGCGGCCAGCGGCTTGTCCTGCTCGGCCGCCTCGCGCGCCACGACGCTCGGACAGATGACCAGATCGCCCGTCACCAGCGGTTCCGTGTCGTAGGGAAAGGACAGCACGTTGGTCGCATAGTCCTTGCCGCGGTACTCGCGGTTCAACTCCTGGCCTTCGTCGGCGTCGACCAGGCGGATGGCGATCTCGCCGCCACCGGTCAGCGCGGCGCGGGCCCAGCGCACGAAATCCGCCCGCAAGGGTAGGCCATCGCGGTTACAGGCATATTGCACGGACAGGTTAAGACGCTTGCTGACGCTTTTCATAGGCTTCGACGATGCGGGCGACCAGCGGGTGGCGCACCACGTCTTCCTTCTTGAATTGGGTAAAGGCCAGGCCGCGCACGCCGTCGAGCACGTCCATGGCTTCCTTGAGGCCGCTCTTGTGGCCCTTGGGCAGGTCGATCTGGGTGATGTCGCCGGTGACCACGGCCTTGGCGCCGATGCCGATGCGGGTCAGGAACATCTTCATCTGTTCCGGCGTCGTGTTCTGCGCTTCATCGAGAATGATGAAGGCGTGGTTCAGCGTCCGCCCGCGCATGAAGGCCAGCGGCGCGATCTCGATGGCGTGCTTCTCGTACAGCTTGCTGACCCGGTCGTGGCCCATCAGGTCGTACAGCGCGTCGTACAACGGACGCAGGTAGGGGTCGATTTTCTGCGTCAGGTCGCCGGGCAGGAAACCGAGGCGCTCGCCGGCCTCGACCGCTGGCCGGGTCAGGATGATGCGCTCGACCAGGTCGCGTTCGAAGGCGTCCACCGCCGAGGCGACGGCGAGGTAGGTCTTGCCGGTGCCGGCCGGACCGATGCCGAAGGTGATGTCGTGCTCCTGGATCGCCTTCAGGTAGGCGACCTGGCGCGGCGTGCGGCCGTGCAGTTCGGTCTTGCGGGTGATCAATTGCGGGCCGTCGGTCAGGCTGCCGGCGGTGACGCGGCGCACCGGGGCGTTGGTCAGCTCGATCAGGCCGAGCTGGATTTCGTCGACCGACAGCGAGTCTCGCGCCATGGCGTAGAAGTGGCGGATGGCGTCGGCCGTCAGCTGGGCTTTCTCGCCGACGATCGAGAAGCGCTCGTTGCGCCGGCGGATGATGACGTCGAAGCCGGTCTCGATCTGGCGGATGTTCTCGTCCAGCGGCCCGCACAGGTTGGCGAGCTGGGTGTTGTCCACCGGCGCCAGGGCGAACTCGACCGGCCGGCTCTTGGGGGCCGGCTTAGTCTTCGCGGATGACAATTTCGCCTCGCAGGCTGTGCGGCAGGGCCGCGGTGATGCGCACGTCGACGAAGGTGTTGATCAGTCGGGCGCTGTTGGCCGAGCCGCCGACGAAATTGACGATACGGTTGTTGTCGGTGCGCCCGGCCAGTTCGTTGGCATCCTTCTTCGAGGTGCCTTCGACCAGCACGCGCTGGATGCTGCCGACCATTGCCACGCTGACGTCGTGCGCCAGTTCGTCGATGCGCTTCTGCAGCCGCGACAGGCGCGCCGACTTGACCTCGGCCGGGGTGTCGTCGGCCAGTTCCAGCGCCGGCGTGCCCGGGCGCGGGCTGTAGATGAAGGAGAAGGACGCGTCGAAGCCGACGTCGTCGATCAGCTTCATGGTCTTCTCGAAATCGGCATCCGTCTCGCCGGGGAAGCCGACGATGAAATCGGTGGACAGCGCGATGTCGGGGCGG
>DASUZG010000339.1:0-16969 GCA_036376995.1 Azonexus sp.
TAGCCGCCCTTGCTGACTTCACTGATCATCGCCTGGCGGAAGGACTCGGCAATGCGGCTCAAGCTGGCCGGATCGATGGCCTTGTAGGCGCCCTCGGAAGAAACGACGACTTGCACCGGGTCGAAATACAGCTGGTTGGCCGAACGAATACTGACGGAACGATTGATGTAGCGTTCGGTACCTTCACGGCCCTGCACCGGCTGGAGCTTGGAGTAATCGGGCAGGAAACCGGAGCGGGCTTCGCCGGAACCGCCGGTGGTGGCGCAGCCGGTGAGGAGGAGGCTGGCCGCGAGGCCGGTGAGCACAAGGTATTTCTTCATATCGATCTCCTAAAGACACAGTTACGAGAAAACGTTGCGGGGATTTGCTTGCCGAGCGCTTCAGACGACAGCCGCAGCTACGATGTGGACATATGTTCCGTTGATTCGATCACCTTTCCTGATGCTGACGCGGCGCGCTCTGTGAAAGATTTCATGGTGACAGCCATTTGTCCTGAAAAGGACGGTATCACCGGCAACCAATAGTAGTCCCGGCAGTTGACGGAAAGGCAATGATCGTGACATTTTGCGCCACAAGGAGAATTTCGCCTCTGCTACTCTCGTCGCATGGAAGAACAATCCTCGATCCCGGTGTCGCTGCTTCCGGAAGGCTATGTCCGGGTGGGCAGCTTTACGCGCTTCGCCCGGCTGGTCCGGGAGTTGGGCGGGCGGGCCGAGGACATCCTGGCGCCGTTCAAGCTCGACGAGGGGCTGCTGCGCAATCGGGACAACGCGCTGCCGGCCGCGCTGCGCGGCGAGCTGATGGCGGCGGCGGCCCGGCAGACGGGCTGCGAGCATCTCGGGCTGCTGCTCGGCAAACGTTCGGAAGCCGCCGATCTGGGCCTGCCCGGCGATCTGGCGATGGCCGCAGCGACGGTCGGCGAGGCGCTCGACAAGCTGCAACGCTATTTCCACTTCCATTCCCGCAACACCATGGTGAGCGTCGGGCGCGACGGCGACAGCGCGTCGCTGGGCTACCTGGTCGTCGACGGCAGTTTTCCCGGCTTTCAGGAACTGCAGGACGGCTCGCTGGCCAGCGGGCTGAACCTGATGCGCCAGCTGATCGCGCCCGGCTGGACGCCGGAGGCGGTCAGCCTGATCCGCCGCACGCCGCGCCAGCCCGAAATCTACGACCGCTTCTTCGGCGCGCCCTGCCGCTTCAACGCCGAGCGCACCGCGCTGATCTTCCCCGCGGCGACGCTGGATCTGCCGGTGGCCGCCCACGGCGGTGCCGTGGCAACCGGCGGGTCGTTGCCGCAAGCGGGCGACGCCTTGTTATCGGACGGCGACTGGCTTAATCTGGTTCGCCGGACGACCCAGCACATGCTGATGAACGACAACTGCTCCCAACGGACGGTTGCCCAGGCGCTGGGGGTCAGTGCCCGCACCATGAACCGCAACATCGAACGCTCAGGCTCGTCCTACCGGGAGGTCGTCGATTTTTGCCGCTACAAGGCCAGCCGCACCTTGATCAAGGAAACCGACATGTCGCTGTGCAACGTGGCGCGGGTGCTCGGCTATGCCGATCACAGCTCCTTCTGCCGGGCCTTCAAGCGCTGGTCGGGCATGTCGCCCAGCGAGTGGCGCCAGCGCAAATCCGGCAAGGGCGCCGAGTTCTCCCACCTCGATCCATGAACGGGCCGCGCATGACTCCCCTCCTGACCCAATCGCGCCTGGCACTGCTGCTTATCTGCGTCCTCGGCCTGCCAGGTTGCGCCGGCCTCGCCGCCTGGCCGACGCAGGAACGGCCGAGCCTCGACCTGCCGCCGAGCACTGCCATGGCCCCGCTCAGCATCGACCGGCAATGGTGGCAGGCCTTCGGCGACCCCGACCTTGACCGGCTGGTCGAGGATGCCCTCGCCAACAACCTCGACCTGGCCAAGGCGGCGGCCAATATCGACGAAGCCCGGGCCAATGCCGGCGTGGCCAAGGCCTTGCTGTCGCCGCGGGTGGATGCGCTGGGCAAGGCCAGTGCGACCAAGCGCCAGCTGTCGATCGGCGGCACCTCGGAAGACCTCGACAAAACGACGACAACGACGGCCGCCGGGTTGGGCGTGAGCTGGGAAATCGATCTCTGGGGCCGCATCCGCCAGAGCCACGAGGCGGCGCTGGCCCGCCTGGCGGCCTCCGAGCACACCCGCAACGCGACCGTCCTGTCGGTGTCGTCGGCAGTGGTCGAGAGCTATTTCCAACTGCTGGCACTGGACAACAAATTGCGCATCACCCGGGATGCGCAGCGCAATCTGAAGACGGTCTCGGATCTCGAATTGCGCCGCTGGAAAGCCGAGGTCGGCACCGAGTTCGCCTATCGCCAGAGCCTGGCCGAGCTGGCCTCGACCGAAGCGCGCCTGCCCGATCTCGAATTGGCCATCGCCAAGACCGAACTGGCCCTGCACATCCTGGCCGGCCGCAGTCCGCGCCGGCTGAGCGAGCCGGTCGCCCGGATCGCCGTGATGCCGACCCTGCCGGCGGTGCCCGGCGAGTTCGATACGGCGCTGCTGCTGCGTCGCCCCGACGTGGCCTCGGCCGAGCAGATGCTGATCGCCGCCAATGCCGACGTCAATGCAGCACGCGCCGAGCAGCGCCCGCGCCTGACGCTGTCGCTGCTGGCCGGCCTGATCGCCTCGTCATCCAGCGCCATTTCCGGCTTCCCGCTCTATGCCGACCTGAGCGCCGGGCTGACGGCACCGATCTACGATGCCGGCCTGCTGCAGTCCAAGGCCGAGGCGGCCGAGGCGAGGAAGGCCAAGGCGCTGGCGCATTACCGCTACACCGTGTCGCTGGCCTTTCGCGATACCTACGAAGCGATGATCCTGCGGGAATCCAGCGACCGGCAGTACCTGTCGATCCAGAACGAGGTCGACATCCGCAAGAAATCCCTGGTCCTCGCGGAAAAGAGCTATGAGGCGGGGCGCACCAGCAAGTTCGAGGTGCTGTCCGAAATGATCAAGGTCCTAAATACCCAGCTCGCATTGACCGATGCGCGCCAGAACCAGTTGCTGGCCCGGAGTCAGTTCTACAAGGCGCTTGGAGGAGGTTTCTGATGTTGTTCCATGTCTATGACGACCCGAAGCCCGACGGCTACTACGTCAATGAGCCCTTCGGCTTCTACCGGACCATGCTCGATGCGGACTGGCTGCTCTACATCCTGCTGCCGTTGCTGCTGGTGCTGCTGGTGGCCGGCCTGATGCTGGCCTGGCATGTGCACGAGATTCCCAAGCACAAGGCCGAAAAGAAGAAGATGCGCCAAGCCGACCTGGTCAGTGCGCTGACCTTGCTCGGCCTGCTTGAACATTGGGTGTGGGCGGTGGCGCTGTTCATCGCCTTCATGGACTGGGATGCCGTCGAAGCCTGGCTGGTCGGCATCCTGCGCAAGTCGCGCACGGTCGGCGGCAGCGATCTGGCGGCCGAGCGGGAAGGCGCCGACGGCGTGCCGGAGGCGGCGACGATAACAAGCCGCCGCAGCGGCGAGGAGGGGCAAGCGTGAAACTGATCCTGGTTCCCTACATCCTGATCTGCTGGTTGCTGCTGAAATTCAACATCGTCAAGAAGTCGGTCGGCAATTTCGTCGCCATGGGCCTGGGAGCGATATTCCTGGTCTTCATGGTGCTGACTTTCACCCGCTATCTGGCCTTCATCGACCTGACCGCCAGCACCACGGTCAAGGCCCCGCACATCGCCCTCAATTCCCCGGCCGGGGGCGAGATCGACAAGATTTTCGTGACCCACAACCAGAAGGTGAAGGCCGGCGATCCGGTGTATCACTTCAAGACCGACCGTTACGAAATCCAGATGGCGGCGAAGAAGGCCGAGCGGGAACGCCTGCGCACGCAACTCGGCAAGCTGGAAAACGATCTCAAGCGTCTGGCCAAATTGCGTGGCGATGTCGTGCCGCAATCCGAATACGACGCCAAGGTGGCCGAAGTCGACACCCAGCGCGATTTGGTGATCAAGGCCGAGCAGGACATTGCCGACCTGCAGTGGAAAATCGACAAGGCGCTGGTCGTCGCTCCGGTGGATGGGCAGATGGTCGTGCTGTTCTCGTCCGAAGGGCAGTATTTCGACGAAATGCGGCCGGCGTCGATCCACATGTTCACCAACAAGAAGTTCATCGAGCTGCGCATTCCCGACCAGGTTTACGGCTACATCAAGCCGCAGGCCTTTGCCGAGTTCTACGTCAATGCCTACCCGGGCAAGATTTTCCGGGCCCGCGTGCACAGCATCACCGAAGCGACCGGCGAGGCGCAGGGGTCGCTGTTCGCGACGCCGCAAAGCGTGACCCAGCATGTGATGCGCAACATGAACGAAATCGGCCGGACGGTGATTCTCGAATTCGAGGAACCGGAAGGGGTGGTCATTCCGGCCGGCGCCACCGGCAAGGCCTGGATCGCGGCGGAAAAACCGGCGCATATCCTCGGTTTCCTCGATCTCATCATCGGCGTTCTGCTGCGCTTCAGTGCGGCCGAGGCCTACCTGAAGGCACTCTGATTCGCCTTGCGCGAGAAAGGCGGCGGCCATGATCGATGCGCGTCACTACCAGGCTGAGGAAACGCTGCGCAACGGCCTCGCCGTTTGTATCCGGGCGGCCCGCCCGGACGACCTGGAGCGGGCGCTCGACGCCTTTCGCGGGCTGGAAGCACAGACCGTCTATTTCCGCTTCTTCGGACCGAAGAAGGAGTTCTCCGCCGCGGAAATCGAGCGTTTCACCCACATGGATTTCCGGCAGCGGGTGATGCTGCTGTGCACCCGGATGCAGGACGGCAACGAGATCGTGATGGCCTCCGCCACCTATGTGCGCCTCGGCGGCGCGGCGGCCGAAGTCGCCTTCCTGGTCGAGGAGGACTATCACCGGCTCGGCATCGCCCGGCGGATGCTTGGTCATCTCGCCACCATCGCCAGCTCCGACGGCATCACCGAGTTCGTCGCCGAAGTGCTGCCGGGCAACAGCGGCATGCTCGGCGTGTTCCGCGCCTGCGGCTGGCCGGTGTCACTGCATACCGAGGAAGGCGTCGTGCACGTCTCGGTCGATCTGCGCGGCAGTTGAGCGCAGCGGCCGCCGGACCAGACCGGCGGCCGGCAGAGGAGCCTCAGGCCATGATGTTGACGCCGCCGTCGACATACACGGTATTGCCGGTGAGCCGGCGGGCGTAGGGCGTGGACAGGAAGGCGCAGGTGAAGCCGACATCCATGATGTCCACCAGTTCACCGAGCGGCGCGCGCTGCGCGGCCTCGTTCAGCAGCAGGTCGAAATCCTTCAGGCCGGAGGCCGCCCGGGTCTTCAGCGGTCCCGGCGAGATGGCGTGCACGCGGATGCCCTGCGGCCCCAGTTCGTAGGCCAGATAGCGGCAGGCCGATTCGAGCGCGGCCTTCACCGGGCCCATCACGTTGTAGTTGGGTGCGACCTCGTTGGCGCCGTGATAGCTCATCGCGAACATCGAGCCGCCGTCGGTCATCAGTGGTGCCGCCAGTTTGGCCATGCGGATGAAGGAGTGGCACGAGATGTCCATCGCGGTGGCGAACCCGGCTGCCGAGCAGTTCAGCAGCCCGCCCTGCAGATCCTCCTTGGGCGCGAAGGCGATCGAATGCACCAGGATGTCGAGCTTGCCCCATTGCTGGGTGATCTGCGCGAACAGCGCTTCGAGCTGGCCGGGCTGGGCGACGTCCAGCGGCATGAAGATCGGGGCGCCGAGGTCGGTTGCCAGGGGCTCGACATAGGACTTCGACTTCTCGTTGAGGTAGGTGATGGCCAGCTCGGCATCGAGTTCGCGGAAGGCCTTGGCGCATCCGTAGGCGATCGAGTGTTCGTTGGCGATGCCGACGACGAGGGCTTTCTTGCCGTTGAGCAACGGCCGCGGGGGGGCAATGGTCATGTTCGTCTCTCCTGTTGGCGGAACTGCGGTGGGTAGGGTGCAGACGGTGAACGGGGAGTGCGCCCCGGCGGCTCAGGTGACGGCCCGGCTGAGGTCCTGGCGGCGGGCGTTGGCGACCAGCGCGGCGACGGCGCAGGAGGCCAGGCGGGTCATCACCGAGTCGGCGCGACTGGTCAGGATGATCGGCACGCGTGCGCCGAGCACGATGCCGGCGGCGTCGGCATCGGCCATGAAGCTCAGGCTCTTGGCCAGCATATTGCCGGCTTCGAGATCGGGCACCATCAGGATGTCGGCTAGGCCGGCGACCGGTGAATCGATCTTCTTGATCCTGGCAGCCATCAGGTCGATGGCGTTGTCGAGGGCCAGCGGGCCGTCGAGGATGCCGCCGGTGATCTGCTTGCGGTCGGCCATCTTGCACAGGGCGGCAGCCTCGATGGTCGACGGCACGTCGGGATTGACCGTTTCCATCGCCGACAGGATGGCCACCTTCGGTTCGGGAAAACCCAGCGCGTGCGACAGGTCGATCGCATTCTGGATGATGTGCATCTTGTCCTTCAGGTTGGGGAAGATGTTGATCGCCGCATCGGTGACGATGATCGCCCGGTCCAGGCTGGGCACGTCCATGATGAAGGCGTGGCTGATCCGGCGTGCGGTGCGCAGCCCGGTCGTGCTGCGCACCACGGCGCCCATCAGTTCGTCGGTATGCAGGCTGCCCTTCATCAGCATCTCGGCCTTGCCTTCGCGGGCCAGCGCCACCGCTGCATCGGCCGCGGCCTGGCTGTGCGGGGCATCGACCAGCCGGTAGCCGGCGATGTCCAGTCCGCATTCGGCGGCCACGGCGGCGATCTTCTGCTGTGGGCCGACCAGGATCGGGTCGAGGATGCCCATTTCTGCCGCCTCGATCGCCCCGCGCAGCGAGCTTTCGTCGCACGGGTGGGCCACCGCGGTGGTGGCCCGCGGCAGGCTCTTGCAATGTTCGATCAGGCGCTCGTATTTCTCATGTTTGCGTTCCATGTCGTCATCCTTTCGCTTGCGAGACTCAGGCCAGCTTCAGCGATTCGCGCTTACCGGCCTTGGCCGGGGGCGGGCCGGCGAACAGTTTTTCGATGGTGGCCAGGCGGTCGGCGCGCTCGCCGGTGATCTCGCCGGCCGCCGAGACGATGCGCTGAATGCGCTCGAGCGCCTTGCGGCGGGCTGCCGCATCGTCCGGCAGCATCGCCGGAATGGCCTCGAGCGCCGCGTCCTGGTCGAGCAGCAGGCCGAAGAACTGCTCGCGCAGGGTCTGCTTGAATTCATCGAGACTCATACCGTGATGCTCGGCCCGGATCTCGCGCAGCACATTGAATGCCCGTTCATCGACCCCGGTGCCGGCCATGCCGATATAGACGAGACTGCGGATCGCCGCTTCGCGGATGCTCCCTTCGGCCAGGCCGGCACGGATTTCGCCGATGCGCCGCTGGACGAAGGCGAGCCGCTCCGGATCGGTGCCGGGGCGGCGGCGCGGCGTCTCGTTGCCGCCGCGCAGGCCGACCAGCGACTGCAGCAGCGGCGAATCGTAGATGGCGAGGAACAGCTGCTCCATGCCGTGATCGCGCAGATCCCGCCAATTGTCGAGGGCGGCGATGATGCCGTCGGAGACGGCCTGCTGCCACTGCAGCAGCGGGTTGTCGGCAGATACCGGCTGGCGCTGCTCGCGTACCTGCTCGGCCAGCCGGGACAGCTGCTGCATGAAGGGATTGCGCCCGGACAGGAACTGGAACTGCAGTTCCTCGGGCGAGAACTTGTTGAGTGGCTCCAGGGCGCCGGTGCCGGCCAGGGCCCGGACGAAGGGCTGCAGCATCGTGCGGTAGAGGCCGAGATTGATCTCGGACACCCGCCGCACGGTCGCGAAGCGCAGTTCGTTTGCCGGATCGGGTTTGACGATCCGGCGTACATCGTCGAGTGTGCGGCGCTCGAAGCGCACGATCCAGTCGCCGACGACCAGGTCGGGATTGGCCGCCTCCTCCGTCTTGGCCACCAGCACCGCTTCGTACAGCCCGGGGGGCAGGACGTCGATCAGGTCGATGTTGGAGGCGAATTCCTGGTGTTCCTTCTTGGCGATGCCGCCGGAAACGAAAATGCCCAGGTGGCCGACGCTGTCGTGCACCGCGTAGATGATGGTCTGGCCGGCAGCCCGGATATCGTCGTCCCGGGCATAGAGGTCGGTGATCCAGCCCAGCGCCTGTTGCGGTGGCGTGATGTTGTCGCCCTGCGAGCAGAAGCAGATGATCGGCGAGCGGATGTTGCGCAGGTCGATGCGCGTGCCGTCGCTGGTGACAATCTCGCCGGTCGCCAGCCGGTTGCCGACGAACAGCTGGTCGACGATCCACTGGATTTCCTCGCCATTCAGATTGACGTGGCCGCCCCACCATTTCTCGAATTCGAGGAAGCGCTGCGCCCCGTGGTCGATCGTCGACCAGATGTCGTAGTTCTTGCCCCACAGCGTGTTGGACGGGTTGAGATTCTCGAAATTCTTGACCAGGTTGGCGCCGGCGAACTTGCCGTTGCCGAGATCGCTGGTCAGTGCGGTCATCCACGAGCCGCCGGCCAGGCCGCCGGTATAGCGCATCGGGTTCTCGCCGACCACGCCGGCCCAGTAGGACAGCGGCGAGCCGGGCACGATGACCGGTCCGCACAGTTCCGGCCGCGTCGCGGCAAGCATCATCACCGCCCAGCCGGCCTGGCAGTTGCCGATGATGCAGGGTTTGCCCTCGGCCTTCGGATGCTCGGCGATGACCTTTTCGAGGAACACCGCCTCGGCCCGCATGATGTCCTCGATCGTCTGGCCGGGCACCGGCTCCGGCGTGAAACCGACGAAGTAACAGGGGTGTCCCGCCCGCAGTGCGACCCCGATCTCGCTGTCGGCCTTAAAGCCGCCGATGCCGGGACCATGGCCGGCGCGCGGATCGACGACGACGAAGGGGCGCTTGCGCTCGTCGACAGTGACGCCCGCCGGCGGCTTGATGCGCACCAGGCCGTAATTGACCGGCCGGGGCAGGCTGCGGCCGTCGAGCAGCGGCTCCATCTCGAAAACCAGCACGTGCGGCACGGCCTTGGCCTTCTGCTCGTAATACTGGTCGCTGCGCTGGCGCAGCAGGTCCATGAAGAGGATCGAGCGCTGCGTCACGTCGACCAGGTATTCGCCGAGCTGTCCCCAGGCCTGTGGCCATTCCGAAGTGCCCAGGCCGGCCGTGGCGACGGTGGCAGGGTCGGGCGGGGTGTTGGGACGGGGCTTGCTTGCTTTTGTTGCCATTGTGTACTCCTTGCATGTTGCGTACTGCGCAGGGGGTGGGGCAAGTGCCTGGAAAGCGAGCCACCAGGCGGTCAAAGAGGCGAGTGGGTCGGGCAAATATCCTGGGTCGGCTGGCTTCCGGGGGAGGCCCTGAAGCTCGGGCATGGTGACCGCGATAGTAGGGAGCGAATGCGCACGGCACCCACGGTCATGTGCCATCGTCATCGAATCAGGCCAACCAGAATAACAGAGTGACCAACCCGGGAGGGATGGCCGGGTGGCGCGAAATGTCACCCGCTCCGGCCGACAGAAATTCCGCGAACTACAGTGAAAAGCAGCCGGTCGTAGCCTTCCCCAACTTCATTTCAGGAGTCTCCCATGACTGCGAATTCCCAAGACGACGAAGGCGTCATCCAGACGCTGCTCGCGCGCTTCAACGAGCAGCGCCTGCCCCGGGCCTTGCAGATGAAGGACAAGGTCGATCGCGGCGAAGCCCTGAGCGATACCGAAGTCCACTACCTGGCCTCGATCAACGAGGATATCCGGGAGTTGCAACCGCTGGTCAAGCGCCATCCCGAATATGAGGCCCTGGTCGTCAAGGGCATCGGCCTGTACCAGGAGATCACGACGAAAGCCCTGGCCAACGCCCGGAAATGAGCCGCCACGAGGCCGGCGCTTGAAAAACCCCCGGCCCGCCCCCATAATCGGAGACATGGTTGTAATTCCGGCAATCTGGAGGCGTTCTGGACAGGGGTTCGATTCCCCTCACCTCCACCTAAGCCCATCACGGTGGGTTTAGATGGGGGTGTACTGGTTTCGACAGGGCGGGCAAAGGTGCGCAGGCAACCCGAGAGGTGACGGACGTAATCCGCACAAATCCACAAACGCCAACGATGAGCGTTTCGCTGTTGCCGCCTAAACGGCATAGCTGGGGCCGCTGAAGCCTTATTACCCAAGACAGCCGGCGGGGACTTCGGTCCCCGTCGTCATTTCCGGAAACCGTCAGCTGTCCAGGCGGAAGACGACGGGCACGATCACCGAGGCTTCGATCGCCTCGTCGCCGCGCCGGGCCGGCACGAAGCGCCAGCCGGTGACCGCCTGCCGGGCGGCTTCGTCGAGACGGGCGAAATTGCTGCTTTTCTCCAGTTCCACCGAGGCGGCCAGGCCATCGGCCGTGACCCGCACCTTCAGCAACACCTTGCCTTCCTCGCCCAGCCGGCGCGACAGGGGCGGATATTTCGGTTCCGGATTGTTCAGGTAGGCCGCGTTGTAACGGGCGGCGACCAGCGGTGCGGCGGCTGCGGGAGCGATGCTGGCCGGCCCGGCGGCCGGAGCCGCGGGGAGCGGTGCCGGCGCGGCGGCGGCGACCGGGGTAGTGGCGCTCGGCTGCTGTTCAGGGGGCATCGCCAGGAGCGGCGTGGTCTTCTGTGCGGTCGGCCGGGGCGTGGCCGGCTTGGCTGGTGCGCTGGGCTGGGGCGGCGGGCTGACCGGCAGCGGTTGCGGAGCCGCCTTCAGCGCTTCGATCAGGCGTACGCTCAGCGGCATCGGCGGCAGCGCGTCGTGCCCCTGGCTGCACGGCCAGGCGAGGATGCCCAGATGCAGTGCCAGCGCGATGGCAAAAAAGCGCCCGCTCCTGCGCCATTCGGGCAGTTCGGGATCGAAACGCAGGCGCAGTTCGGCGGACATCTTTTTTATTTTACGTGCTCATCGACCCAGCGTTCGAGTTCGCCGGCCGGTACGACGCCGGAGCGGCCGAGGCGGCGATGCTGGCGGTCGTAGAAGTAGGTGCGCGGCAGCTCGCCGTACCAGCGGCGGTCGATCTCGTAGCGCAGGCGTTCCGGCTGGGCGTCTGCGAACACCCACTGGGCGCGCCCGGCGAGACCGTAGCCCGCAGCCAGGCGCTGCAGCTCCGCTGCCTCGTCGGGCGTGTCGGTGGCGACGATGACCACTTCCAGGCGCGGCTGGCGGCGCAGCAGGTCGCCCAGGGCTTTCAGTTCGGCCGGGCAATGCGTGCAACTGGCCGACCACAGGCTGAGGATGAACGGTCGGCCAGGGCGCTCCTGCTCGATCTGCGCCAGCGAGCCGACGACGAAGGGGCGGACCTCGGCGTGGGCGAGGCCGGACAGCAACAGGGCGGCGAGCAGCAGGCGTCTCACGGCCGCACCTCGAGGCTGCGCAGGCCATCGATGGCGGTGTTCCAGACCAGGCGGACCGCACCGCCGCCGCTGACGAGCAGCGGGTCGTCGGCGGCACCGGCGGTGGTGGCCAGCGTCACCGGCGCCGACCAGTGGTGGCCGCCGTCGGCCGACTGCTGGCTGCGGATCAGGTTACGCCGGCCGTCGTATTCACGCCAGGCGAGCACTACCCGCTGTCCGAGTACGGCAACCTGCGGGTGGCCGGCCTGGGCGTCGAGATCGCCGAAGGACACCGGCGGCCCGGCGATATCGCCGGCCAGGCGGCGGTAGTACAGGCCGGGGCCGGCTTCGGCGCCGGTGAACCAGACGAGGTGACGGACGCCGTCGGCACCGATGGCCAGGGCGCCACCGTGGTGCGGGCAGGCATCGATGGCCCAGCCGTCCTCGGAGACGCGGCGCAGCGGCTGATCGAGCCGGGCCAGCGCGAAGTCGCGGATGTTCGGGCCGAAAATGTGCCGCCACAGGACGACCGGCGTGCCGTCGCGGTCGGCGGCCAGACCCAGGCGGCAGCATTCGCAGGAGTGGTCGGCGAGTTTGCGGTTGGCCGCGAAGCTGCGTCCGCCGTCGGTCGAGCGGGCGCTGTAAAGCGCTGCGCCGCGATAGGCCGGGTCGCCGCTGCCGTCGCGCTTGTCGATCCAGACTACGGTGACGCCGGCCGTATCGGCGAGCATGGCGTTGAAGCGGTGGGTGATCGGCCGCTGGTCGTCGTTGACCGTCAGCGGCTCGCCGAAGCTCGCCCCGCCGTCGTCGGACACCGCGAAACGGATGTGGCCGGCGAAGGGTTGCGGCAATGCCTGCGTCCAGCTGACATGAACGCGCTGGCCGACGACGGCGATCTGCGGACGGGCTTCGCCATCGGCGGAAATCAGTTCCGGCCGGGCATTGACCGCGACCGCCGGGGAGAACGTGGCGCCGCCGTCCGTGGAATGGCTGACCCACAAGCGGCCGCCGTCGACTCGGGCGAGCCACAGCCGGCCCCGGTCATCGACCTGGGCGGCGACGGCCAGGCGCGGGGCGTTCTGTTGGCGCTCCAGCCAGACCTTGGCGTAGTCGTTCTTCGGCGCCGCAGCCGCCGGTGCGACATGGCCGTCGTGGGCGGCGGCGGTGCCGGCCAGCCACAGGCCGGCCAGCAGTGGCAGGAGCCGGCTTACCATTTGGCCTGCAAGCCCATCGTGAAGGTACGCGGCAGGCCGGGGGCGAAGGTGTCGAAGCCGGAATTCACGCCGGTGCTTTCGGCGTAGCGCTTGTCGGCGAGGTTGTGCACATTGGCGAACAGGCTGAGATCGCGGGCCAGCGGATAGAAGCCGCGCAGGTTGAGCACATCGTGGCTGTCGTACTTCGAGCTGTTGGTGTCATTCGAGAACCAGCTGCCAAAATGCAGCCATTCGAGCTGGGCCAGGCCGCGCTGGGCATCGCCGAAACTCAGGCGGGTGTTGGCGATGGTGCGCGGCGCCATGGCCATTTCCTTGCCGCTGAAGTCGCCGTCCTTGGTTTCCCAGTCCTCGTAGGTGTGCTTGGCGTAGGAGAAGGCGGTATCGATGCGCCACAGCGCTGCCAACTGGGCACCGAGGCCGAGCTCGACGCCGCGGTGCAGGGTCTTGCCGGCATTGGTGACGGTGGTGGCGTTGGTCAGCGGATCCTTGGAGCTCAGGATGTCGTCCTTCTTGGTCATGCGGTAGAAGGATAGTTCGTAATTGACGGCCGTGCCGAACTTGCCGCGCAGGCCGATCTCGACGCTGTCGACCTTGATCGGGTCCAGGTCCTGGGCAGCGCCGGCGGCGACGCGGGCGGCGTTGGTGCTGTAGGAAGCCGAGGGCCGGAACAGCTGGCCTTCCGACGGGGCGCGGAAAGCGTGGTTGTAGGCGGCGAACAGGTTCAGCGCCGGACTCACCGTGTAGGTGGCGCCGAGTTTCGGACTGAGGTGGCTGAAATCGAGGTCGCCATCGGCGACCTGGCCGTAGAAGCGCCCGCCGGCGGTGACCGGCGTCGTGCCGAAGTGGTTGTCGAACTGGTAGCGGACCTGGTCGTAGCGCAGACCGGCGGTGACGCGCAGGTGCTCGGCCGGCGAAATCTCGCCGTGCACATAGGGCGAGACACCCTGATAGGTGACATCGTAGTCATAGACCCGCGGCCCGGTGGTGTAGCTGGTGAAGATCCGGGTGTAGCCGGTGCCGATGCTGGTGGTCTGAATGCTGTTCTCGGTGCGGCTGCCCGGGCTGTGATCGAGATCGAGGCCGACGATCAGGCGCGTGCGCAGCGGCGCGAAGTCCTGGCGGTACTTGATCTGGGCACCGAAGGACTGGTTCTCGGTGGTGTACTTGGTCGGATCGTAGGACAGCGACCAGTTGGCCAGCAGATCCATCTTGTCGTTGCGGTAGTAGGGAGTGATGCTCAGCAGCGAATCCCCCCACTCACGCTCGTAGGCGGTGGACAGCCGGAAGGCATCGACCTTGCGCATCGAGATCGGCGTGTAGTTGGCCTTCGGGTTGTTCCGGTAGTCGTCCAGCGAAATTGCCGAACTGCCGGCCGTCTGCTGGTCGATGGTGGAGAAGGTGGCGACCGTCTTCAGCATCGCATCGTCGGCCAGCGCACTGTCCCAGCGCAGCGTGCCGCTCTGCCGGTCGTAGGCGGTGCGGTCGCGCCAGCCGTCGGTATGGGTCAGGTTGAGATCGGCGCGCACGGCATGGTCGCCGAAGGCCGTGCCGCCGGTGACCAGTGCCCGGCGCCAGCCGTAACTGCCGGCTTCGACCGAAGCTTCGGCTTCCGGCCCAGTCGGCGGCCGGCGGGTGAGCACGTTGATGACGCCGCCGATCGCGTCCGACCCGTAGAGGGCGCTGCCCGGTCCCTTGCTGACTTCGATGCCGCCGGCCATCGGCAGGTTCACTTCGTACAGCGCGTTGTGGTTGAAGAAGCCGGTCGAGCGCGTCGGTATGCCGTCCTCCAGATAGAGATAGACCGGGTTGGTGCTCAGCGGCTGGCGGATCGCCGTCTGATGGCCTTCGCCGCCGGTGACGTTGACCCAGACACCGGACACCTGGCTCATGATTTCGCTCGGATGCGAAGGTTTCACCTCGCGCAGCGCCTTTTCCTTGATGATGCCGACCGAAGCCGGCGTTTCGTTGAGCAACTGGCCTTCGCGCGTGGCGGTGACGGTGACTTCGGCCAGGGCGGCCTCGTCGGCATGGCTCGGGAAGGCGGCCAGGGCCGACAGGACGGCGAGGGCCAGCGGCGCGGGAGTAAACGGCTTCATCAGCGGATCCTAATTGATGTGTATCAAAAACGTCTTATTAAACAAAAGCTTAGGATCGAATCTTACGGGGCGCGCCGGGTTCCCGGAATGTGGCAAATTGTCGCACCCGGTGGGTGGGGGGCTTTGGGGAGTCCAGAATGAAAAAGCCCCGGTCGTGGAGACCGGGGCTCGGGATGCGTGGACGGCGATCAGAACTTGACGTTGATCCCGGCGTACAGCGAGCGTCCCATGCCGGGCACGGCGATGCCGTGCGGAATGCTGTTGATGCCCATGGTCATGCCCTGACCGGTGTAAGTGCCGCCGGTCGGCAGGTTGTAGAACTTGTCGAACAGGTTCTCGACGCCGAAATCGAGGCGTACGCGCTGCCAGGAATAGCTGCCGCGCAGATTGACCAGGCTGTAGCCGTCGGTCTCGATCTCGTTGCGCTGGTCGGCGACCTTTTCCTTGGCGGCAACGCCGACCAGTTCCAGCGCGTTGTCCCAGCCGCCGATCTGGTGCGTCAGGATCAGCTTGGCGTTGAGCGGCATGATGTTGTACAGGTCGTCGCCGGTGTCGCGATTCTTGCCGCGGGTGTAGTTGAGCAGGGCCTTCAGGCCAAAGGCACCGAGCGAGGTGCTGGCCAGGGGCAGCCGGGCCGACACGTCGAGGCCGTACAGGCGGGCCGACTGGTTGGTATAGCGCAGCACGGTAAACTGGTCGCGTTGCGGCGTCGTGCGCGGGCTGTTGCTGACCCGGTCCCACTGGATGGCATCGATGAAGTCGGTGACGTGGGTATAGAACGGGGTCAGTTTGAATTCGCTGTGGCGCTCGGCACTGTGCCAGTCGAAGGTGGTCGACAGGATGTGCGCCTTTTCCGGCTTCAGGTCGGGATTGCCGAGATAGCCGTTACCGTCGCCGACATAATTGTTCATGATCGCCATCATGTTGTCCGTGGACCACGTGTAGCGCTCATAGAGATTGGGCGAGCGCACCTTGCGTGCCAGGCCGAACTCGATGTCCTGCGTGGCGCTTGCCGTCCAGCGGGCGAGCGCGGTGACGTCCACGTTGTGGTCGGTCTGGCTGCGGTCGGCGGCGTTGAAATTGGCGGCGTCGCGAATCTGGGTTGCGGCCATCATGCCCATGCTGCTGTAGCCGTGGACCTCCTCGGCATCGGTGCTCACCCGCTCGTAGCGCAGGCCGAGCAGGGTCAGCCACTGCGGACTCAGGCGCTTTTCCCACTCGCCGAACAGTGCGGCGCGGTTGCGCTCGCCGTCGTGGATGTTGAGGAAGGTGTCGGGGGCCATCATGCCGGTGCCGGACGGCGGCCACCAGTCGTTGAGGGTGTAATGCTGGTATTCGCTGCCGAGGCGCAGCAGGCTCTGCTGGCCGAGGTCGACCTCGCCCTTCACGGCGAAGCCGGTGGTCTTGCCTTCGGTCTTCATCGGCATGCCCGGCGCGGTACCGTACAGGAACTGCTTGTCGTCGCCGAAATTCATGTAGTGACGGACTTTTTCCTGGTAAGCCTGCATTTCCAGCCGGCCCCAGTCGAGCTGGCCGAGATAGCGCAGGTTCACACGCTTCTGCTCGTTGTCGAGCAGGTCCATGCGCTGGTTCGGGTAATTCTGTTCCGGCATGTCCTGGTAGCCGAGTTTCAGCTCGAACAGGTGGTTGCCGCTTTTTGTCGCCAGGTCCAGCGTCTGGTTGCGGGTGCGGTAGCTGCTCGCGCCGACTACGTCGCGGTCCAGCGTATGGCCGGGGCGGCCAGTGGCGGTGAAGGACTTGAAGTTGTCCGCGGCGGTGTAGTTGTTCGCTTCGCTGTAGGCGTCGCGGTAGGAAATGCTGAAGTTCTCGGTGGCGAAGGTGGCCGCGACATTGGCGCCGCGGGCGTCGTTGTTGCTGCGGTAGAAGGTGCCGAGTTCGCCCTTGGCGATGCTGCCCTGGCCGGGCGCGGCAAATTCCGGATTGCGGGTCTCGGCGACGATGGTGCCGCCGATGCTGTCGCCACCGACGCTGACCGGCGTGATGCCGGCATAGGTGGTGAGGCTGCCGACGTTGCTCGGATCGATATAGGAGAGCGCCGGGTTCATGTGGTTGGGGCAGGAGGCGATCAGGTCCATGCCATCGACCTTGATCCGCAGCCGGTCATCGGCCAGGCCGTGGATGGCCGGCAGGCTGGAGACGCCGCCGGCGCCGTACAGGCTGACGCCCGGGACGTCGCGCAGCAGGCTGGCGGTATCGCTGGTGGTTGGGCGCAGCTGCTGCTGGCGGGGCGTGTCGACGGCGCTGGCTTCCGGCAGCGGCCGGATGCGGTTGGCGTAGACCGTCACGTCGTCCAGTTGATTGGTTTCGGCGCCGGCCGGCACGGT